>CAMHDC010000020.1 GCA_946183765.1 uncultured Clostridia bacterium
TCGCTCAGGTCTACACCGAGGATGGCGACGTGGTGTCCCGGTTCATGATCCGTTCCAGCATCAACTCCCAGGCGGACGAGACGGCCCGCCGGGTCATGGCCCTGACGCGGGCCCTGGGCGGCACGGCGACGATCCCCTCCACCTATTCCGCCTGGCAGTATCGGCCCCATTCCCACCTGCGGGACGTGATGACGGACGCCTTTCGGACGGTGTACGGCGCGGAGCCCAGGATCGCGGCCCAGCACGCCAGCCTCGAATGCGGCATCTTCTCGGGCAAGATCCCGGACCTCGATTGCATCTCCATCGGGCCGGATGTCGTCAACGTCCACACCCCCCGGGAGCGCCTCAAGGTGGCCTCCACCTGGCGCACCTGGGCCCTGCTGCGGGAGACCCTCAGACGGCTGAAATAAGAACTTTCAAACGGCGGAGCGGCCAAGGCCGCTCCGCTTTACTTTTTCCGTTTTTTTTCGGAATTCCCGAAAAAACGGCAGTCGTTCCGCCGTTTTTTTCGCCCCTCTGTTGACATAGATACAATACGGGATTATACTTTATAAAGTAGAAGGGTTCACGCTGGTGACACAATTGACGGTCACTCAGCTCCGCCTTAACGGGGCTTTGGGATAGAAAATCAAAATGGGAGGGAATCCAATGATCACCAATGGCTTTACCTATTTTGCGACCCTGGTGTTGATCGCCGGGCTCCTGGTCGGCGCACAGAGGCTGACCAAGTGGAAGTTCTTTGAGTATGTTCCCCCGGTGGTGCTGCTGTACCTCATCGGCATGCTGGGTTGCACGTTCAAGCTCTGGGACACCGCCGCTACCAAGGACGCCTACAACGCCCTGCGCAACCCGATCCTGTACGCCATGATCTTCGTGATGCTGCTCCGCTGCGACATCCGTCAGATCCTGAAGCTGGGACCCAAGATGCTCCTGGGCTTCTTCACCGCCACCATCACCATCGCCATCGGCTTCGTGGCCACCTACGCCATCATGCATCCTCTGCTGGGTGAAGGCGCATGGCGGGGCCTGGGCGCTCTGTGCGGCAGCTGGATGGGCGGCTCCGGCAACCTGGTGGCCGTAGCCGACGCTCTGCAGGCCACGGAAGCGCAGCTGGCCGGCGCGTCCATCGTGGACTCCATCGACTACTCCATCTGGGTCATGTTCCTGCTGTGGGCCATCACCCTGGCGCCCAAGTTCAACAAGTGGGTCAAGGCCAACACCAAGACCCTGGACGAAGTCTCCACCCGCCTCGACGCGGAGTTCGCCCAGGCCAAGACCAAGAAGGTGGACTTCCCCTCTTTGATCTTCCTGCTGGGCCTCGCTTTGGCCGTCTCCGCCGTGTGCACCAACCTGGGCACCGCCCTTCGGAACGCTTCCCCCAAGTGGCTCCAGGTCTTTGACGTGGCCACCTTCCGTATCGTGCTGGTCTCCATCATCGGCCTGGTCCTGGCCATGACGCCCATCGGCAAGATCGCCGGCTCCACCGAGCTCTCCAACATCATGCTGTACATGGTCATCGGCCTCATCGCCTCCCGCGCCTCCTTCATGGAGCTCTTCGAGGCGGGCATGGCCTGGTGGATCGTGGCGGGCTTCGTCATCCTGCTGATCCACGGCGTGCTGATGATCCTGGCTGCCAAGCTGTTCAAGCTCGACATGTTCACCAGCGGCGTTGCCTCCCTGGCCAACATCGGCGGCACCGCTTCCGCCCCCATCCTGGCCGGTTCCTACTCCGGCTCCCTGGTCTCCGTGGGCGTTCTGATGGCGCTCATGGGCTACGTGGTGGGCACCTTCGGCGGCATCGGCGTTGGCTACCTCATGTCCATCTTCGGCTAAAGGCTGCCGTATGATGCCTATCTGTACGCACAAATGAACAAACGGCGCGATGCAGGCGACCTTTGCTTGCATCGCGCTTTTTTCTGAAACGAAGGAGGAACAACTATGGGTGTTTTATCCGGCCTGGAACCGAAACAGGTCTTCCGCTATTTCGAGGAGCTGTGCGCCATCCCCCACGGCTCCCACAACACCAGGGCCGTCAGCGACTATCTGAAGGATTTTGCCGAGTCCCATCGGCTGAAGTTCCGTCGGGACGAACTCAACAACGTGATCATCTGGAAAGCCCCCACGGCGGGGTATGAGCATTCCCCCGCCGTCATGCTCCAGGGCCATGTGGACATGGTGGCCGAGAAGGACGCCGACTGCCCCAAGGACATGGCGAAGGAGGGATTGGACCTCTTTGTGGAGGGGGATCTGGTGGGTGCTCGCGGCACCACCCTGGGCGGGGACGACGGCATCGCTGTGGCCATGATGCTGGCGATCCTGGCGGACAACGGCATCCCTCACGGGCCGCTGGAGTGTCTGTTCACCGTGGATGAAGAGGTGGGCATGCTGGGCGCTCGGGGCCTGGACGCCTCCGACCTGCAGGCCAGGTTCCTGCTGAACCTGGATTCCGAGGAGGAGAAGGTCCTCACCGTCAGCTGCGCCGGGTCCACCCGGGCGGTGTGCACCCTGCCCGTTCGCCGCGCGCCCTTCGACGGGACGGTCTGTGAGCTCTTTGTGGACGGGCTCATGGGCGGCCACTCCGGCGAGGAGATCCATAAGGGCCGGGCCAATGCCAACATCCTCATGGGCCGGGCGCTGATCGCGCTGCTGAACGCCGGGGATGCGCGGCTCGTCACCGTTTCCGGCGGCGCCAAGGACAACGCCATCCCCCGGGACGCCAGGGCGCTGGTGGCCGTGAAGGACGTGAAGGCGGCTGAGGCGGCGGCCCTGGCCCTGGGCGACGCTTTGAAGAACGAGTATCGGACCGCCGACCCGGACATCCGGGTGTCCCTGGTCCCGGCCGACAGCGAATTGGTACCCATGGACGAGGACAGCACCCGCCGGGTGGCGTCGTTCCTGTTCTGCGCGCCCAACGGGGTGCAGATGATGAGCGCCGAGGTGCCGGGGCTGGTGCAGACCTCCCTGAATCTCGGCCAGGTGTACACCGAGGGCGACACGGTGGTGTCCCGGTTCATGATCCGGTCCAGCGTCAATTCCCAGGCCGCGGAGACCACCGAAAAGGTGATCACCCTGACCAAAGCGCTGGGCGGCACGGTGGACATCCCCGCCTCCTATTCCGCCTGGCAGTATCGGCCCGATTCCCGCCTGCGGGAAGTGATGATAGAAGCGTTCCGGGCCGTGTATCACGAGGAGCCCAAGGTCGCGGCCCTTCACGCGGGCCTGGAATGCGGGATCCTCTCGGGCAAGATGCCGGACCTCGATTGCATCTCCTTCGGACCGGACCTCACCAACATCCACACCCCCCGGGAGCGGCTGCACATCGCCTCCACGGAGCGGACCTGGAAGCTGACGCTGGAGACCCTCAAGCGCCTGAAATAAGGAGGAACGCATATGAGCAAGGATAAGACCTCCATCGTATTCACCGGCGACATCGGTTTCGACCGGTATATGGACCGCCGCTGGGAGGACGACGAGCTCCTCTCACAGCCCATTCTGGACTTCTTCCACAGCGCGGATCACGTGGCCGCCAACGTGGAGGGGGCCCTCATCGACGCCGTGGACGACGGCAGCCGGGGCGTGTTCTTCCACGCCATGAACCCCGCCGCCACCAAGGTGCTGAAGAACATGCACGCGGACATCTGGTGCGTGGGCAACAACCACACCATGGACGCGGGCCGGGAGGGCGTGATCAGCACGAAGCAGATCGCGAAGGATATGGGCTGCCGCACCATCGGCGCGGGCCTCAACGAAACGGAAGCGTCGGAGCCCATCTATCTTGACGAGGCGGGCGGCATCGGTATGTTCGGCGTGGCGTATATGGCCGAGTGCATCCCCGCCACCGCCACGGAGCCCGGCATCTTCCGCTGGGACGACATGGACTATATCAAGAAGCGCATCGACGAGGTGAAGGCGAAGTGCCGCTGGTGCGTGATCGTCTCTCACGGCGGCGAGGAGTTCACCAGCATGCCCAGCCCCTACACCCGGGACCGGTATCTTCGGTATCTGGAGCTGGGGGCGGACGTGGTGGTGGCCCACCATCCCCACGTGCCGGAGAACTACGAGCTGTTCCCCGACGGGAAGGCCATCTTCTACTCCCTGGGCAACTTCATCTTCGACACCAACTATCAGCGGGCCCACCTGTACACCGACGTGGGGGTGCTGCTGAAGCTGATCTTCACCCCCGAGAAGCTGGCCTTCGAGGCCATGGGCATCCGGATCGTTCGCGGCCCGGAGAAGATCGTGGAGGCGCCCCTGCCGGACATCTTCACCGACATCCCCGCCGGCGAGTACGCCCTGCTGTCGCCTCTCGCTGCCAAGGCCTTCGTGGCGGAGGATATGCGCAAGATGATCTACCTGGAGCCGGACAGGTTCACCAACGCCCCCCAGGCCGTCTGGGACGGGTATTTCTTCAGCACCGAGCCCGACGGCTACTACGAGGGCACCCACATGGACTTCCACGTGATCGTCCCCTTCTCCAAGATCGCCGAGGAGGGCGCCTGGAAGTACAGCAAACTGGACAAGGTGAAGGCGTATATTCTGAAACAGTTGTGAGCGTCGCAAACCGGGGAAGCGCGGGGTTTGCGTCACAAATCTCATGGGCCGGGAAAGCGAAATGCTTTCCCGGTTTTCCTATGCGCCGAACAGCCGGGAGAAAAACAATTTAGTGAAGGTCTTGACAGCAGGAAATATATTTGATAAAATATAATTGCATCAAAGATAACGGCGAGAGGTGTGCTATGGAGTATGAGTATCGTGAGGCGATGAAGCTGGCCAACCAGCTTTGCTTTCCGCTGTACGCCGCGTCGAGGAACGTGATCAGCCTGTACACGCCCTGGCTGAAACCGCTGGGGCTCACGTATACCCAATACATCGTTTTTCTCGTTTTGTGGGAGAAGGACGGGCTCACGGTCGGGGAGATCTGCGATAAGCTGATGCTGGATAACGGGACCCTGTCTCCCTTGCTGCGGAAGATGGAGCAGGCGGGGTACATCGAAAGGAAGCGCAGCGAGCAGGATGACCGCGTGGTGGTGATCACCCTCACCGAAGAAGGAAAAGCATTGCAGGAGAAAGCGAAGGACGTTCCCCAAAAGGTGGCGGGTTGTATCGACCTGCCGGCGGAAAAGGCCAAACAGCTGTATTCCCTGCTGTATGAACTGCTGGGCGACCGGCGCGACAAAAACAACAAATACCAGGAAGGAGCGGCACAATGAAGACAGTTTATGATTTCACGGTGAAGGACAGAAAGGGCAACGACGTCAGCCTGTCGGCGTATCGGGGCAAGGTTTTGCTGATCGTCAACACGGCTACCGGCTGCGGATTCACCCCCCATTACGAACCCCTGGAGGAGATGTACAGGGACCTGAAGGACCAGGGCTTCGAGATTTTGGACTTCCCCTGCAACCAGTTCGCCAATCAGGCCCCGGGCGACGACGACGAGATCCACCAGTTCTGCACCGTCAAGTTCGGCACGGAGTTCCCCCAATTCAAGAAGATCGACGTCAACGGTGAAACGGCCGATCCCCTGTTCGCCTGGCTGGCTGCGGAGAAACCCTTTGAAGGCTTCGGTAAGGGCCTCAAAAATGCGGCGCTGAACAAGTTTGCCGCCATGAACAACAAGAAATACGGCGACAAGACGTACATCGGCTGGAACTTCACGAAGTTTCTGATCGACCGGGAAGGCCGTGTCATCGCCAGGTTCGAGCCCACCGTGGACATGCAGGAAGTCAGAGACGCAGTTGCTGCCGCGCTGTGAAGAGGAAGCATGAAGATCGCTGTCAGATATTACACGAAGACCGGGAACACGAAGCGCCTGGCGGAAGCCGTTGCTAAAGCCGTCGGCGTCGAGGCCCTGCCGATCAGCGTTCCCGTAGATGAGCCCGTGGATATCCTCTTTCTCGGGAACTCGTATTACGCTTTCAGCATCGATCCGGAGGTTCGGAAATTCGTGTCCTCGCTGGATAAAGCCAAGGTGGGCAGGATCGTCAATTTCGGTTCGGCGGCCATGCTGAATTCGACCTGGAAAAAGGTCAAGGCCGAGGCGGATAAGGTGGGCATCCCCGTGGATGCCCGGGAATTCCACTGCAAGGGCGAGTTCAAAGGGATCCATAAGGGAAAGCCGGACGAGATGGACCTGAAAGCGGCGGCAGAGTTCGCCAGGAGCTTTCAGGATCGTTAAGATCCCTCCGGTCCGCCGCGTCGGTCACAGAGGCGTACTGTTCGCCCGACGAACCGACAATATCTCATAGAAAGAACAGAGGGGATGTTCAAACCCGGGCATGGGTTTTGAACATCCCCTTTCGTATATGCATTTATTCAGGCCTCGTCAAACAGATACCGGTACAGCCCCTCCGTGGAATCGAAATACAGGGGGCAGTTCGCTTGGAGGAAGGCGCGGATCTCCGGGACGTCGTAGGCCCAGCCCGCGGCGGCGAAGGGCACGTTTCGCCGGCGGGCCATATCGTAACCGGGCTTCAAATCGTCCACCACCAGCATGTCGGCGGGGGAGAGGTCCATGGCCGCCATGAGCCTGTCCAGGGCGAAGGGATCGGGCTTGCGCTTCTCCCGGGGCAGCTCCCAGCCGAAGACCATGGACGGCTCGGGGAGCCCGTTCTCCCGAAAGTCCCGCAGGATGTTCCGCCGCAGGGAGTGGGAGATGACGGCGATGCTGCCGCCCCGGCGCAGCTGCTCCTCCATGATCTCGCGGATGCCGGGGAGAGCCTTGGGCACGTGGGTGGAGACGTACTCCGTCCACACCTCCATCTCCCGGGCGAGCTCCGCCGAAGTCAGGTGCAGCCTTTGCTCGCAGTACTCCAAAAAGCCGGGATGGAAGTTCACCCTAAGGTACTCCTCCAAGCTGATGGAAGTCCCCGGCCGCACCTCTTTGAGGAACACCAGGAACGCCGGGTGGTGGATGAGCCGGGTGCTGTCCATGACCGTGTCGTCGTGGTCCAGCACCAGGCATTTGTACTTGAGACGGCTCATGACGCCAGCGCCCGGTCGAAGGCCGCCCGTAGATGGGCCAGGATGGCCTCGTAACCGTGCAGGGGCGAGCACTCGTAGAGCTTGTCCCCCCGATAGAACACCGACGGCACCCGGTAGTAGTCGTAGCTGTCGGCCAGGGCCTTCTCCTCGTTTTCCTCGATCCAGCGCAAAGTCAGAGCTCCGTAGGCGGGCTCCGTCCGGAGCAGCTCCGCCACGGCCCGCCGGGCGTTCTCGCAGTAGGGGCATCCCCTCAGATAAAAGATCTCGATTTCGTCCATGCCTGTTTTTCTCCTTGCATCGCCATACTATTACATACTATATCAGCTTTTGCGGGCGGGGGCAACTTTTTCAGGCAGGACCATCCCGGGGAAAGCTGCTGTTGACTTTAACCATACAATACAGGTATACTACAAATAGAACTTAGGCACATTAACGGAAAGAGGTGTCCAATATGCGTCGAATCATAGCCATGTTTCTGATCCTTCTGCTGTGCGCTGGCTTCATAGGAGCTGCGCCCCGCCAGGAGGCTGCCGGCCCGGCGGCTTCTCAGACGGACGTATCCCTCGCTTCGCTAAAGCGAAACGGCACGGAAGTGACCTCCGCGTCTTCCCTGTCCCTGTATGACGTGGTCACGTTCGGCAAGTATCCCCAAAGCGCCTACGGTCAGAGCGCGGATATCGAATGGATCGTCGTGGGCTTCGACGGCGATAACCGGGTTAAGCTTCTGTCCCGGTACTGCCTAGATATGCGGCAGTACAACAGCGACGAGCTGAAAGTATCCTGGACCAGCACCTCCCTGTACGCTTGGCTGAATTCGGCCTTCAAGTCTGCAGCGTTCAGCAGTGAGGAGCAGAGTCGCCTGGCCTGTATCACCCTTCCCACGGTGGAGGAGGCCCAGAATCTGCCCATCTCCTATCGCCGCGCTATCAACACCGCTTATGCTATTGGCCACGGCGCCGATTCCCTCAACTGCATATGGTGGCTAAGCGACCGAGGCGAACGGGTCGAGCGTGTGGACCTTACGGGCGACAAGCACTACTATTACTGCGCATCTGTGGTCCAGGGCAACGGTGAAATCCTGGCCGCCGGATTCCAGGCCAACTTCAACGGCAAGTCAGTCCGCCCTCTGATCACCGTAGACCTGAATGCCAACCGGGCGTCCTCCCCGATTCAGCGCCGCGGCGCCGCCATCCGCTCCGTCTTCGATCTCAGCCTGTACGATACGGTCACGTTCGGCAAGTACACCCAGTCTCTCTACGGCGACGCCTCCGAGATCGAATGGATCGTGGCGGGCATCGAGGGTAATAAAGTGAAGCTGATCGCCAAATACGGCCTGGACAGCAAGCGGTACAACGAGACCCATTCCATGATCACCTGGCAGACCAGCACCCTTTACTCCTGGCTGAACAACACCTTTATGTATACCGCGTTTTCCTCTGAGGAGCGCAATCTTTTGGCCGGCGACGTGAGCCTGCCGAACGTGTACGAGGCGCGGATGCTGCCCCGCCCATACCAGATCTGCACGCCTACGGCCTACGCCATCGCCAACGGCGTCAGCAAGAACTATTGCATCTGGTGGCTCAGCGATCCCACTCAGATGGTCAACGTCAACGGCAACGCCGTCTGGTGCGCTTCGGGGATGCTGGAGAACTATGATATCTTTGAAGCGGGATATATGATCACCTTGGCCGGCAAGGCGGTTAGGCCCATGGTCACCGTGGATCTGTCTAAGCTATCATAGTATACGAATAGACACATGAAGCAGGTTTGGGAGAATTGAAATCGAGATGGTTGAATACTCCTGGACCTGTAGGCGTTTATATCATATGCGATGCAGGCGGTCGGCTGCCTTTTTGACAGCTTTCCCCCTACTTTGCATATTTGATATGCTTCCGCCTATTCAATGTTGATGTCGAAACTTGGGGCATATGTTTCGGAACCGTCCCCTGCTGTGTACAAAAAGAGGAAAAAAACATGATAAAAACTATTTGTATTACGCTGGCACTAGAAATAGTTCTCTGTTTAGCAGGCTGTGTGCGGGTGAGTGTTCCTGACTATACCTTGACAGAAGCAGATCATGCCGTATCTGCCGCGCCCCAAAGTATATCCGAGACGGTGGATGAGTCCATCCAGAAGCCAACTGCTACGGTGAAGCCTCCGATCGAATCTTCTGCGGTGACAACGGCTACTGCTGCAGCGACACCTTTTCTGACGCCGGAGGCCACGCCGACGACGAAACCGACACCGAACCCCACACCTGAACCCACACCGACACCGAAGCCTACGCCTACGGAGAACCCCCAAGCGGCTTTGTACAGAGAGTTTATTGTCGGCGAGGAATATAAGCAGTGGCTTCAGACCAACGATTCCAGTTACGATGGGCAGTGGTTTGCCTTGCATGATATGAACGCCGACGGGACGCCCGAACTGATTTTCAATGACGGCGGCGAGTGGTACGAGTACTATTCTCACGTGTGCACGATACAGAATGGAAGTGTTCGCTATCTGGGACGTATACGGGCCCCTCTGGGGATTCCGGATGGATCAGGCGGACAATTCTGTTATCAGTATTCTTCAGACACTACATACCCAGGCTTGTTTATGGAAACGCAAATTGCAGGATACTATCAAAATACATCCGATTATTACTGCGGTTATTATCGCATATCTCCTGATGGGAGAATCATCGAAGACTTGGTAGAAGCTTCTGCCTCAGGAAGAATACTATATAAAACAAACGATAATGGCTTATATCAAGCTGTTAAGAGCGGAACCCTCCAACCGTTGCGCTTTGTACAATTGGAGGATCTGTTAAGTGGGGGATGGAACGATTTCTGGACTTACTAAGCTGAAATGTCCGGCATTCTAAATCGCATCGGCATGGAACGTCCTAAAGATGTAAGATAGTCGCTGCTCTTTGAGCAGACAAGTTAGGACAGAGAAAGCTCAGAATTATCCGACAGATTTGCGCGTCCTATTGCCGTCCCAAATGCCATCTCCCACAGCGCATAACCAGGTGTTAGTTTCTAGCGGCTCACAGAAACGTTAGTGAAAGAGATACAGACAAACTTATAGTGTTTGCTGCGCATTCATCGTATTAGGAGACGGCGAGGTCGTCGACGATTATTTCTAGGCATCCTGCATCGTGCCAGAGATAGTCTTATCTGTTCCTGTTCGCCAACTGATGAGGCCAAGCAGAACACCGACGGCACCCGGTAGTAGTCGTAGCTGTCGGCCAGGGCCCTCTCCTCGTTCTCCTTGATCCAGAGCAGGGGCATCCCTTCAGATAAAAGATCTCGATTTCGTCCATAATCATTCCTTTCCAACCTGTTTTTTCACCGTCACACCGTGAGACGGGCCACGACCTCGCCCATGAAGATCCAGTGGGGCTCTACGCCGTTCTGATAGATCTTTTGGGCGTAGGGCGGCACGTCCTCGCGGGCCATGGGCGCCATATAGATCTTTCTGCAGACGAAGGTCTCCGCGGCCTCCTCGAAGGTGACGCCCTGGGGCAGGCGCCTGGGCGTGAGCCCGGCGGCGGCCGCCTTGTCGCCGTCCCGGCCCGACAGGGTGCCCATGAGGGACAAGGCCTTGCGGCAGCTTTCGGGGAAGAAGGACACGGTGAAGGTGTCGCTGTCCTTCATGAACTGCCAGGTGTACCGATCCGGCCGCACGTAGACCGTGATCACGTCCCGGCTCCACACCGTGCCCATGGAGCCCCAGGAGATGGTCATGCTGTTGAACTTCTCCGGGGTGCCCGCCGTCAGCAGGCCCCAGTCCTGGTTGAATTTGGTGAAGGGATCGAGTTGCATGGCCTGTTCCTCCTGAAAGGGTTTTCTTCATTATACCTGCATCTTTCCGCTTTTTCCACCGTTTTTTGCAAAACAAAAGCGCGGTGTAGCCGCGCGAACTCAGGATACTTAGGAAGAACGCGCAGCTTCCATTCTGTGAGATTCAGCGACATGCGCGGTGAATCTCACACCCTGCAGGCCCCGCCGCCCGGTGACCCGCAAGGGTCATAGGCGGGGCCTGCAGGCGAAGCTGCTGCGGAGCACCCGCGTGAGCGATAAATCGAAGGGAGGAAACAACGTTTCCTCCCTTCGAAAGCGTTAGATGCAGTGCGCGTCGCCGGGCGCGAAGTTTATGTAGGCGGTTTCGCCGGCCCGGTAGATCTTCTTGTCCTTGGGGTTGTACTCGTGGATGATGAGCTTCACGTTCCCCAGCATCACGTGGTAGAGCTGGTAGGCGCCCATGAAGTTGGACACCACGACCTCCACCGGGAAGTAGCCCTCGTCCCGGAGCATGGTGGATTCGGGACGGAGGACCACCGTGGTGTCGGCGCCGTCAGAGACGCTGGTCGCCTCGGCCACCTTCACCTCCACGCCGTTGATATCCACCACGCCCACGTCGCCCTCGTGACGGACCATCCTGCCCTCCAGGAAGTTGGCGTCGCCGATGAAGTCGGCCACGAACTTGTTCTTGGGATGGTAGTAGATCTCCTGGGGCGTGCCCATCTGGGAGACGAGACCCTTCTCCATGACGATGATCTTGTCGGAGAGGGCCATGGCCTCGCTCTGGTCGTGGGTCACGTACACGGCGGTGATGCCCGCCCGCTGCTGGATGCGGCGGATCTCGGTCCGCATGGTCACGCGGAGCTTGGCGTCCAGGTTGGAGAGGGGCTCGTCGAACAGCAGCACGCCGGGCTCCATGACCAACGC
>CAMHDC010000021.1 GCA_946183765.1 uncultured Clostridia bacterium
AGGCCCCCGGCTTCGGCGATCGCCGCAAGGCCATGCTGCAGGATATCGCCATCCTCACCGGCGGCCAGGTCATCTCCGATGAGCTGGGCATGGATCTGAAGGACACCACCATCGACATGCTGGGCACCGCCCGCCAGGTCAAGGTCAACAAGGAGAACACCGTCATCGTGGGCGGCGCCGGGGACCAGAACGAGATCAAGAACCGGATCAAGTCCATCAAGGCTCAGATCGAGGAGACCACTTCCGACTACGACAAGGAGAAGCTCCAGGAGCGCCTGGCCAAGCTGGCCGGCGGCGTGGCTCTGATCTCCGTCGGCGCTGCTACGGAAGTTGAGATGAAGGAAGCCAAGATGCGCATCGAGGATGCTCTCGCCGCTACCCGCGCGGCTGTGGAGGAGGGCATCGTGGCCGGCGGCGGCGTGGCGCTGCTGAACGTCACCAAGCAGGTGGAGGCCCTCAAGGCCCGCACCGCCGGCGATGAGAAGACCGGCGTGGATATCGTGCTCCGCACCCTGGAAGCGCCCATGCGCCAGATCGCCAAGAATGCCGGCGAGGAGGGCTCCGTCATCGTGGAGAACATCAAGCGCAGCAAGAAGATCGGCTACGGCTTCGACGCCGCCGACAACACCTACGGCGACATGCTCCAGAAGGGCATCATCGACCCCACCAAGGTGACCCGTTGCGCCCTGCAGAACGCCGCTTCCGTGGCGGCCATGGTGCTGACCACCGAGTCCCTGGTCTGCGACATCCCCAAGCCCGAGCCCGCGGCCCCCGCACCCGGCATGGGCGGCGGCGACATGTATTAAGCATAAAGAACCTTGAAAGGGGAGCCTGAACAGGCTCCTCTTTTTGCACTTGAAAAACGGCATTGTTCACAGAACGTTCAAGGGGGGAGAGGAGCGGCGCTCTTGCAATAAAAGCGCGGAATGATGTATGATACTGTCACAAAAGTTTGGAGGAAAGGTATGAGCCGACGCAAGACCCGCCGCACGTTTCAACCACGGTTCTTTTTGTTCCTGGCGCTGTCCGTAGCGCTGGTGGTGGGCGTCGTGCTGCTTTCTTCGGCCGCTGTGGACTATTTCGAGGAGCGCAAGAAGCAAAGCGAGCTCGATCTGCCCGTCAGCGCCAGCGCTTCCCCGGAGGCAGGGAACGCCGAGGGGACGGAGGAGCAGCCCTCCGCCGTGGCCCGCAAACAGCGGCTCAGTATGGACGCCCAGTACACCGTCACCGGCAGTGAAAAGGACGGTCTTGAGTCCTCCGTCCGGGTGAACAACGAGGACAAGGTCCGGGACGCTGCGCCCCGGGAGATGGGTCTCGCTCTCATCAACAAGGATGCCTACACGGACCTGACCGGCGTCATCACCTACGGCAGCGGTCCCTATCGGGACAGCTTCGCCTTTGGAACGGCCACCGTCACCCTCAAATCCATGCAGATCACCTGGCAGAGCATCGTGGGGAAACTGGGCGAATACGCCGGTACCTCCTGGACGGGCCAGCCCCTGCTGGTGAAGTGGAAGCCCGAGGTCCTGCCCACCTTGGGCGTCAGCGACATCTATAAGGCCATGGAGGATTTCATCGAGGTCATTTACCCCTCGGCCGACGGCAACATCTACTTTTTCGACCTTCTTTCCGGCGGTCAGACCCGGCAGCCCATCCCCGTGGGCGTGTCCCTGTTCGGCACCGCCTCTCTGGATCCGGACGGACGGCCTATGCTCTACGTAGGCGCGGGCCTTATGAAGAAAAACGCCCGGGGCACCGAGGTCAGCTACTATTACGCCATCAATCTGATCACCAACAAGGTGGAATACGAGTTCGGCGGCCGGGACTATTTCGCTTATCGGAACAAGTGGAACGCTTTCGACGCGAGCCCGCTCATCATCAACGACACGCTGATTCAGCCAAGCGAAGGCGGCGTGATCTATTTTGTATCCCTGAGGACCAAGTACGACCCGGAGAAGGGGACCATCTCCATCAACCCCGGGGATCGGGTCAAGTACCGTTACACCGGTCCCAACTATAACGCCAACGACGGCAACGGCAAGCGCTGGTATGGCTTCGAATCCTCGCCCGCCGTATTCCGCAACTACCTTTATATCACCGATAACGGCGGTCATCTGCAGTGTATCGACACCGACACGCTGAAGCTCCTTTACGCCGTGGACCTGGGGGGGGACACGGATGCTTCGCCGGTCCTGGAGGAGGATGGGGCGGCGGGTACCCTGTTCGTATATACCGCCAGCCAGACCAACGTCCAGGCGCCGGACCTGCCTGCAGGCTGGGGGTATGCAACCATGAAGAAGATCGACGCTCTGACGGGACGAGTGGTTTGGTCCAAGGATCGCATCTCCTATGTGGGGAACGGGTCCTATAAGAGCGGCTGTCGGGCCACGCCTCACGTGGGCCGGGGGAACATCAGCAATCTGTTGATCTGCGCCTTTTCCGGGGCGGGCATCCCCGTGGTGGACGAAACCGGCACGGTCAGTTCTTATACCTACGGCGGACGGCTGGTGGCTTTCGACAAGGCCGACGGCACGGTGATCTGGTCCATCGAGACCGACGGCAGCGCAGACTACGTTTCCTCGCCCTTGGTGATCTATACGGACCGGGGCGACGCCTATCTGATCGCCTGCGATCGATCCGGGAAGGTGAACCTTTATGACGCGGCCACCGGCGGCATGGCTCTCTGCTCCTCGTTGGATCTGGGCGGACGGATCGACTCCACCCCTGCGGCTTTCGGCAACTACCTGGTGGTGGGGACCACGGGCAAGGGGGCGGACGGGACGGAGACAAGTCCTAAGATATATTGCATTAAAGTGGAATGACAGGGACACAGTAATCATAGCCTTTCCCAAAAGGGGAGGGCTTTTTTCATGCGCATACTTTTGGTGGGTCAGCCAAACTGCGGCAAGACCACCCTGTTCAACCGTCTTACAGGACGACAGGAGCATACGGGAAACCGGGCGGGGGTGACGGTGTCGTGTGCCCGAGGACGGCTCAAAAAGACAGGAGCGGAGCTGGTGGATCTGCCGGGCCTCTACAGCTTTATCGGTGGCGGGACGGACGAGGCGGCAGCGCGACAGGCAATCCAAACCGAAGGACCGGACCTCATTTTGAACGTGATTGACAGCACCGCTTTAGCTCGGGGGCTCACCTTGACGCTACAGCTCATTACGCTGAGACGGCCCATGGCGGTACTGCTGAACATGGCGGACGAAGCCCGAAGGAAGGGCATCCGCATCGACGCTGCAAAGCTGTCCCGCAGGTTGGGTGTGCCCGTGCATCTCGTCAGCGCCCGGACAGGGGAGGGACTGAACTTTCCCCTGGCGGGAGAGGTCTCCGAAATACTCGTGCCTGACAGTCCGGAGGGACGGTATCGCCTGGCACGGGCGTTGACGAGTGACACCGCAGTATGCAGTGACAGTGCTGAAAGACAGACGATGGATCGGCTGCTGTTGCATCCTCTTTGGGGCTTGCCCTGCTTCTTTCTGATTATGGGGACGGTGTTCCTCATCACGTTTCAATGGGCTGGTCCCTGGCTGAGCCGGGGAATGGACCTGCTGACAGACAAGCTTAGGGACCTGCTTTCGGGCACATCGCTGGATGTGCCGGCGATCACGGACGGCCTTTTGAGCAGCGCCGGGTACGTGTTCTCCTTCCTGCCTTTCATTACTGTGCTGTCCCTGTTGCTGACACTGCTGGAAGACGTGGGGTATCTCCCCAGGGCGGCGTTTCTCCTGGACGGGTGGCTCAAAAAGCTGGGCTTGGACGGCCGCTGCGCCGTACCGCTACTGCTGGGGTTTGGGTGTACCGTTCCTGCCGTGATGGCCACCCGGACCCTGCCGGAGCAGGGGCTGCGAAAGCGCACGGTCCGACTGCTGCCCTTCGTGCCCTGCTCGGCAAGGCTCCCCTTCCTGTTGCTGCTGGGCAGCATATTGTTTCGAAATAGGCCCGCGCGAGGCGCGCTGCTGTTCTACGGTCTGAGCCTTCTGGTAGGCGTGGTCTATGGCTCTCTGACTTCCGCAAAAAAACAAGGCGCTTTCTATCTGGAACTGCCGCCCCTCCGGATCCCCCGCCTGTCGAGCGTGCTCCGGGAGACGGAGAAGCACCTGGACCACTTTCTCCGACGGGCGGGACTTATCCTCTTGCCCACGTCCTTCCTGCTGTGGACCGCTTCCCATGTGAATATACTCCTTCACCCGGCCATGTCGGGAGAGGAGAGTCTGTTGTCCGCCCTGGGGCGTTTCCTGCTGCCGCTGTTCCTACCTTTGGGGTTTGAAGACTGGCGGGCGGGGGTGATCCTCCTGTCCGGGGCGGCAGCAAAGGAATCCATGGCCTCCGCAGCGGCTTTGTTTTTAGGCGAAGGGCTATACCTGAGCCGTCAGCAGACCATCGTCTTAGGCGTCGTCTCGCTGCTGCTGCCGCCGTGCCTCGGCACTCTGGTGACCGTGAGGGGAGAGTTTGGCGCGAGAGAGGCGGGGAAAATGATACTTCGGCAGCTGGCCATCGCTTGGACGACCGGCTTCGTTTTGCATTGGCTCCTGCATTTTGCAGGCCTTGTTCTCCGCTGAAAGGGGCCAAATCCGGAAAAAACCAAAATGATTTTGCAGCCCGCCCCTTTCACTCTTGCATTTTCGGCACATATGGAGTAACATACAAATATATATAATGGAGATGATAATGAAACTGCTTCTGACGAATGACGACGGCATCCTGTCCCCGGGCATGGGAGCGTTGCTGGACGAGCTGGGGCCGGATTATCAATTGTTCGTGTCAGCGCCTGACCGCCAGCGCAGCGCCGCCGGAGCATCCATGACGATCCGGGCGGAGCTGTACGCATCGCCGCATGTTTTCCCGGATCATCCGGAGGTGTCGGCCTACGCTGTGTCCGGTACGCCGGTGGACTGTGTGCGGCTTGGCTTCGGCCGCCTGTTTCCCCAGCCTGACGCGGTGATTTCCGGGATCAACCTGGGGCCCAACCGGGGCACAGACGTGCTCTATTCCGGTACCTGCAGTGCGGCCCAGGAGGCGGCCGTCCACGGGTATCCCGCTTTGGCCGTGTCCCTGGACGGGCGGCACGATCGTCCCTTCGTCCACTTTGAAACGGCGGCGATGCTGGCGCGCCGGGGCCTGGACCTTTTACAGAGGAAGCCGCTGCCCTTCGGCGGCTACTACAGCATCAACGTGCCGGACCTGCCCCTTTTTGAGCTGAAGGGCATCCGCTACGGGCATCTGGGGAAGGTGCTCTATGAGGCGGCCTATGAGGAGCGTAGAGACCGGGAGGGCCGACTGGTGTACTATGAATGCGGCGGGCGTATTCCAAACGGAGACGCGTTTCGGGACACGGACGAATACTGGCTGGAACGGGGTTACGCCACCGTGACGGCTTTGGGATATGACTGCGCCGTCCCCCTTTCGGAGGCGGAAGAAGAGGAAATCACGGGACCATTGAAAGGTATACTGCCATGAATAACCTGTTGAACGAGATCCAAAAGCGGCTGCCCAGCCTTTCCAAGGGCCAGCAGCGCATCGCCAACTTCATCACCTCCTCCTACGAGCAGGCGGCCTTCATGACTGCCGCCAAGCTGGGGGAGACCGTGGGGGTGTCCGAATCCACCGTGGTCCGCTTCGCCTATGCTCTGGGTTTGGACGGGTATCCCGCCCTCCAGGATCGGATGCAGGAGATGGTCCTGGGCCGCCTTACCTCCGTGCAGCGGGCGCAGCTCGCCTCCGGAATCAAGAAGAACGAGGTGTTCAAGACCGTTCTCAACACCGACATGAATTCCATCCGCACCACCATGGAGATGGCGGACGAGGAGCAGTTCGAGGAGGCGGTGGAGACCATCCTGAACGCCCGGAAGGTCTATGTGCTGGGACTTCGGTCCGCCATGCCTCTGGCCATGTTCCTGGCCTATTATCTTGACTATATCTGCGGGAACGTGATTACCTTTTCCGCCAACCTCCAGGACCTCAGGGAAACCATGGTCCGCATGGACGATCGGGACGCTTTCATCTGCATCAGCTTTCCCCGGTACAGCACCCGCACCGCCGAGGCCATGGCCTATGCCAAGTCCCGGGGGGCCAAGACCATCGCCCTTACAGACAAGCTGGATTCCCCCATCGGCGCCATGGCGGACGTGATCTTGCTGGCGAAGTCCGATATGGCCTCCTTTGCCGATTCCCTGACCGCGCCGCTTTCCGTTATCAACGCCATCATCGTGGCCGCCGGCCTTCAAAGCGAGAAGGAGGTCCAGGAGCATTTGCGGGAGCTGGAGAACGTGTGGAACCGGGATCAGGTGTATTTGACCGACGGAGGGGACGGGAAATGAGCCTTTCCGTAGCTGTCATCGGCGGCGGTGCTGCGGGGCAGATGGCGGCCATCGTCGCCGCCCGAAACGGCCATCGGGTCACGCTGCTGGAAAAGAACGAAAAGCTGGGCAAGAAGCTCTACATCACCGGCAAGGGCCGCTGCAACGTGACCAACGATTGCGGGCGGGACGGATTCTTTGCCAATGTGATTCGCAACCCCCGCTTCCTCTACAGCGCCTACGCCGCCTTCAGCGAGCGGGATATGATATCCTTTCTGGAGGCGAACGGCTGCCCGGTAAAGGTGGAGCGGGGCCAGCGGGTTTTTCCTGTGTCGGACAAGTCCAGCGACGTGCAGAAGGCTTTGGATCGAGCGCTGAAAGCGGCGGGCGTCAGTATCCGCCTGAACGCGGACGTGCGGGAGATATTGACCCGGGACGGGATCGTGTGCGGCGTACGTACGGATCGGGGCATGGAACCCTATGACCGGGTCGTTCTGACCACCGGCGGCCTCAGCTATCCGTCCACCGGCTCCACGGGGGCGGGGTTTGAAATGGCGAAATCCCTGGGGCACACGGTGACGCCCCTGTATCCTTCTTTGGTGCCCCTCGAGACCGTGGAAAGCTGGCCCTTCGCCCTGTCCGGCATCACCTTGAAGAACGTGCGGCTGACGGCGAAAAAGGGCGGTAAAACGATTTATTCGGAGCAGGGGGAGATGCTGCTGACCCACTTCGGCGTATCGGGGCCTCTTGTGCTTACCGCCTCAGCCTACATCGCCGAGGACCCGGCGGGGACGGAGCTGTCCATCGATCTGAAGCCCGCTATCCCTGAGGAGGAGCTTCACGCCCGGCTTCAGCGGCTGGTGCAGGAGAACCCCAAAAAGGCGGTGGGCGGGGCGTTTTCCGGCGTGCTGCCTACAAGGCTCTTGGACGCAGTCTTCGATCAGGCCCGCATCCGGCCCTGGGCTCCCGCCTCCGCCTTTACAAAGGAACAGCGGCAGGCCCTGGTCAGCGCCCTCAAAGGCATGCCGTTGACCGTCAAGGGAACGCGGCCTTTCTCCGAAGCCGTCGTCACCCGGGGCGGTATCAGCGTGAAGGAAGTCAAGCCCTCCACCCTGGAATCGAAGTTGGTTTCCGGCCTGTTCCTGGCCGGAGAGATATTGGACGTGGACGCCTTCACCGGCGGCTTCAACTTACAGATCGCCTGGTCCACAGGCGCATTGGCAGGAGGCAGCGTATGAATTTCACCAACGGTATCGCATTGGACGGGCCCGCGGGAGCGGGCAAGAGCACCATCGCCAAGATCATCGCAAAGCGGCTGGGACTGCCTTATCTGGACACCGGCGCCATGTACCGGGCCATGGCCCTGTGCGCCCTCAGCGAAGGCGTGTCCTTGACGGATGCAGAGAAGGTGGACGAGCTTTTGAACCGGACGGATATCCGGGTGCTCTACGAGGCGGACGGCCAGCACATGCTGATCAACGGCACGGACGTAACAGGCCGCCTTCGGGAGGAGGAGATCGGCAAGGGTGCTTCCCTCATCAGCAAGCTAAGGTGCGTGCGGGACAAGCTGGCAGGCATGCAGCGGCAGATCGCTCACGAGACCCATGCGGTCCTGGACGGCCGGGAGATCGGCACCTTCGTGATCCCCGAGACGCCCTACAAGTTTTTCGTCACCGCTACCGCCGAGGAGCGGGCCATGCGTCGGGTCCGGCAGCTGGAGGAGAAGGGGGAGAAGCCTGACTATGAGCTTATTCTGAAGGACATCATAGCCAGGGACTATCAGGACAGCCATCGGGATTACGCCCCTCTCAAACAGGCGGAGGACGCCGTGCTCATCGATACTACGCACATGACCATCGACGAGGCTGTGGAAACAGTCCTGCAGGCATTGGAGGCGAGATAGATGCTGTATTGGATCGGAAAGGCCATCGTGGCGCCCTTCTTCTGGCTCATCTTCCGGCCTAAAGTGATAAACTGGAAGGGGCTGAAGTCCAAGGGAGCGATCATGTACCTGTGCAACCACTTCTCCTTGGCGGACGCGGTGGCACTTGCCGCCATCAGCCCCCGGGGCATCCGGTTCATGGCTTTGGAGAAGCTGTTCGTCAAGCCTATCCCCAACGCTTTTTTTCGGAGTCTCAACATGCTTCCGGCGGGGGAGGGCGGCGGCTCCCGGCTGGGCCCGGTGAAGCGGGCCATCGCCCTTCTGAACGAAGGGTATGCTTTCGGCATCTTTCCCGAGGGCCATCGTTCCCCGGTGTATACGGAGATGGACACCTTTGAGAAGGGCGCCGCTTTTATCGCCCTGCGGGCCAACGTGCCCATCATTCCCGTCTACATGGACCCCCTGAGTTGGAAGCGCATGAAGCTGAGAATGGTGGTAGGGGAGAGGATCATTCCCGAACAGGTAAAGGAGGAATGTCCCGGGCTAAAGCCTGTGGACGCCCTGAACGATCGGATCGTGGACACGCTCAACACCCTTCGCATGCAGACCGAAGAATTGATTCCTCCGCGGCAAAGGCGCAAGATATGAAGGTCATCGTGGCGAAAAACGCCGGGTTCTGCTTCGGCGTCCGCCGGGCCGTGGACCTGGCAAGGCGGGAAGCCCGGGAGAGAGGCCGAGTCTACACCTGGGGGAAGCTGATCCACAATGAAGGCGTGGTGAACGACCTGATAGCGGAGGGCATCCTGCCGGTGGACGATATGGACGGCCTCGCAGCGGGGGACACCCTGATCATCCGGGCCCACGGCGCACCGCCGTCGTTGTACGAAGCCTGTAAGCAAAAGGGCATCCGCGCCGTGGACGCCACCTGTCCCTTCGTAGAGCGCATCCATCCCATCGTACAGGCGGCGGCCCGGGAGGACGTTCCCGTCTATATCGCCGGGAGACGGACCCATCCTGAAGTCATCGGCACCGCTGGATGGGCTAAGGGCCGCGCGATCATTTTGGAGGACGCTATGGAGGCCGAGGCGGCACCTGCGGGCGAAGAGGGCTGCTTGGTGGCCCAGACTACCCTGTCCGAAAGGACCTTCGAGGAGATCGCAGCCGTGCTGCGGCGGCGCATCCCGAATCTGGTGGTCCACAACACCATCTGCCGCACCACTCGCACCAGGCAGGAGGAGGCGGAGGCTCTTTCAAAACGCTGCACGAAGATGCTGGTCCTGGGTTCCGCCGGCAGTGCAAATACCGTAGCTCTGGCCAATTTGTGCAAAAAGCACTGTCCGGACACCAAAATCATAGAAAATATCGGCAAAATTCCTCTTGAATTCTTTAAATTGGATGCTATAATAGGATTGGTCACGGGCGCATCGACGCCTGACCCCATGATTAGGGAGGTTATACAAGGAATGAGCGAACTCGAAAAGACGACGATCGAAACCAATGAAGCGGAAGCTCCCGCCGAGGTAGTCGCCGAAGCCACTGAAAAGGCCGTTGAAGAAGCTGTAGCAGCGGTCGAAGAACCCGTTGTCGCTGCCGTGGAGAAGGCTGAAGAAGTCGTCGAAAAGGCAGAGGAAGCCGTTGAGCAGGTCGCGGAAGAAGCGGCCGCCAAGGCAGAAGAGACCGTGGAAGCCGCCGTGGAAGAAGTGAAGGAAGCAGCCGCCCCCGTGAAGGACGCCGCTGAGGACTTCCAGCAGGCCATCGACAGCTCCATCCGCCGGATCCGCCCCGGCCAGATCGTTACCGGTACCGTCATCGGCATCACCGACAACGAAGTCCTGGTCAACGTGGGCTACAAGTCCGACGGCTACATCCCCCGCGCCGAGTTCTCCACCGATCCGGAAGCCGAGATCGACGTGAAGGAAGGCGAGGAGATCGATGTTGAGGTCGTCAAGGTGAACGACGGCGAGGGCAACGTGCTTCTGTCCAGGAAGAACGTCCAGAGCAAGAAGTTCTGGGACGATCTCATGGCGGAGGAGACCGAGGGCAAGACCTTCGAGACAGTGGTGAAGGAAGTCGTCAAGGGCGGTCTGATCGCCGAGATGGAGGGCGGCGTCCGCGCCTTCATCCCCGCTTCGCACGTTTCCACCAAATATGTCGAGAACCTGAGCGAGTACGTGGGCAAGACCGTGAACGTGAAGGTCCTGGAGATCGACAAGCAGCGCAAGCGCATCGTGGCCTCCATCAAGCAGGTGCTTCTGGAGGAGGCCGCCGCTCGCGAGCAGGCCAAGTGGGATTCCCTGGTGGTCGGCAGCAAGGTCCACGGCATCGTCCGTCGGATCACCGACTTCGGCGCCTTCGTGGACATCGGCGGTCTCGATGGTCTCGTCCATGTGACCGACGCCGCCTGGGGCCGGGTCAAGCATCCCTCCGACGTGCTGAGCGTCAACCAGGAGGTCGAAGTGCTGATCCTGGGCGTGGACAAGGAGAAGAAGCGCATCTCCCTGGGCTACAAGCAGCTGCAGCCCAAGCCCTGGACCATGGCCGGTGAGAAGTACCCCGTGGGCTCCATCGTGGAGGGCAAGGTGGTCCGCATCGTTCCCTTCGGCGCCTTCGTGGCTCTCGAGCCCACCATCGACGGCCTCATCCACATCTCTCAGGTGGCCACCCGCCGCATCGAGAAGGTGGAGGACGAGCTGAAGGTGGGCGACATCGTCCGCTGCAAGGTCCTGGAGGTCAACCCCGAGGCCAAGCGTATCT
>CAMHDC010000022.1 GCA_946183765.1 uncultured Clostridia bacterium
AAAGGGTTGATAGGGCATAGGTTACTTCCTTTCCGCCTGGTTCGGCTCCTTCACCAAACAGGCACCCAACAGGATCAAGAACACCAAAATGCTGCAGAGGATATAGAGCCACCGGGGGGAGTGGGGGTAGAGGACGGCGCAGAGGGCCGTCACCACGATCCCCAGCCCGGAGGAGAACAGGTTCGCCAGGGCGTAGACCCCGCTTTGATACTCGCTGCCCGTGTACACGGCCAGCCCTCCGTCCACCTCGCTCTTGAGCATGCCGTACCCGAGGGCCATGACCAGGGTGGCGGCGATAGCGAGACCGTAAACTTTCGCCGGGATCACCACCAGGGCAACGAGCCCCAGGAGGGTGACGAGGGCGCTCATGCGCACCCCGAAGATCAGCCCCTTGCGGCCGAAGAGGGGATTGATGAGGATCATGGCGAAGAGCATGCCCCCGTAGTAGACGCTGCCCAGGACCGAGGACTGCATGGCGTCCATGCCCAGCCGGTCCGTGAAGTAGGGCACGAAGTAGAGGCTGTAGTTGGACCCCAGGTTCATGTACACGTAGAACAGGATGTTGATGAGCACGAACAGCAGCGCCGCCCGGTTCCGGCGCAGGAAGGCCATGGCGTCCCCGTAGGGCTTGTAGGCCTCCCTGAAGAACGCGCCCAGGCCCTTGCCCGCAGAGGCGGCGTGCAGCTTTTCCCCGATGGCAGTCTCCTTGAGGAGCATGTTCCGAAACAGGATCATGGCGGTCATCATGAGGAAGGAGACGATGAGGAACACCCGTTCCGTGGCCACCACGCCGTATTTGTCCACAAAGATGCCCGCGATGGGGATGAGCAGGCCCGCCGCCACGGTGATGATGTTGAAGAGGTTGAAGGCCACGATCCGGCTCTCCTCGTCGCTGTCCTCGATCATCACGAGATAGTAGGCGATGCTCATGATCTTGTTGGAGTTGAACAGGATCACCGCCAGCAGCGCGAAGAAGAAGTTCTTGGAGAACAGGTACACCAACGGCGGCAGGGCTGAGGACAGCAGGTCGAACACGAAGGTGGCACGCTTGCGGCCCATCCTATCCACCAACGGCGCGGAGATGAAGCTGAACAGGAAGGAGGCCACGGTGCCCGCCACCATCAGGCGGCCGAGAGCCGTGTCCGTGAGGCCGATCTCCTTCAGGTACAGGCTGATGTAATAGGTGTAGAAGGTGTAGGGCACGCCCCACAGAGGGTGGAAGGCGATGCATACCCGATCGTTCCCCTTGAGGCAGCCGAAGTAGCCGCCGATGCGCTTCAGGAAACCTTTTTTCACAGGCCCAGCCTCCTTAGGATTTCACCATTCACCGCCCGCACAGGCGCCGTGATGTGGTCCGGGATGTCGGTATAGCCCGCCTGGGCCGCGGTCAGCGCCCCGGCAAGCGCCGCGATGGTGTCCGTGTCGCCGCCCAGAGACGCCCCCAGGGAGACGGCCCGATAGGCGCTGCCCTCCGCCGCCAGGAACAGGGCGAAGGCCGCCCCGCACACGTCCGCCGAGGGGAGGCCCGTGCCCCAGAGGTCGTAGAGCCGGTAAAAGAGCTCCTCCCGGGGGAGCCTGCCCCAGCCGGCCGCCGCCCGGATGCGGGCCGCGGAGGACGCAGCGCACCCTTGCCAGGGGGCCAGGGCCTCTGTCAGGGGGCCGTTTTCCAAGGCGGCCGCGATGACTTCCTCCACCGTGCCGCCGTTCAGGGCCGTGAGCAGGGCCGCCCCGTAGCAGCCCGCCGCCTCCAAAGCTTCGGAGGTGTTGTGGGTGGGCAACAGGGCGGCGCGGACGTTCTCCCGCAGCTGGTCCATGGTTTGATCCGGGTCGAAGCATACCGCCGCCGGGGTCCGCATGATCCCGCCGCAGGTGGTGCCGGTGCCCGCGGTGGCGGGGTCCGCCCCGTTCTCGATGGCGGTGAGGGCTTTGAGGGAGCTGGGCCCGATATAGTGCTTTTCCACGGCCCCGGTTTCCCGGATCCAGGCGAGGAGAGCGTCCACCGTGTCCGCCACGGTGACAGCCCCCTTCTGCCGATACCGTTCCAGCAGGTAAGCCACCTGCTCTGTGTCGTCGGTGACGGAGCCGGGAACGAGATCGCTGTGATTCTGGGAATCTTTCTGCGCCAAAAGGCAGGTGACCCCCTCCGGGAAGGCGCGCTCGATCTGCTCACGGGTCATGAACTCCGTGGCCATGCCCAGGGCGTCCCCGCAGGCAAAGGAGAGCAGGGCGGCTTCGACGCGCCGCTGCTTGTCAGGAGAAACGCTCACAGAGGAATTCATACCCCTTTCTGATCTTTTCTCGGGTGTCGGAGAGATAGAACTTATAGGCGGGTTCCAGGGTGTAGAAGCCCTTGTAGTCCCCCAGGGCGTCCTTCACGTCCGCCCAGTCGGTGTCGCCCTCGCCGGCGGGCAGGTGCTTGTTATTGCCCAGATAGTCGCTCATGTGCAGATGGCAGGGCGGGCAGGCCCGGATGAAGGCGGCGGGGTCCTGATCCGCTTCCCGCGCTTCGGTGGTGTCCACCATGGGACGGATGTTGGGATGGCCCAGCTCCTTCACGTAGGCGTTGAGCTTCTCCGCCGTGGAACAGGTGTAGGGGGAGTTCTCCATGGCCATGAGCACGTCGTGTTTGGCGCATTCGTCGGCCAGCCACAGAAGATTGTCGATCACGGGCTTTTCCAGCAGCTCCTCGTAGCCGGGGTAGCTGGGATTGTGGGGGTGGACCACCAGCACCCGGCAGCCCATGCGCTCGCCCATGGTGAGCAGGTCCCGGGAGAATTTGCGCCCGTCCTCCCGCATGGTCCTGTGGGCGGTGTAGAGCACGCCGAACATGACCAGGGGATAGTGGATGGAAGCGAGGCGGATGCCGGTCTTCTCGAACTTTTTCGTGGCTGCCTCGGAGGCGTCGGAGATGGCCTGGGGCATGAGCTCGGCGTAGTCGAAGCCGGCGTCCCTGATCATCTGCAGGGCGTCCTCGGACTCATAGGGGAACAGGGCCCCGGTGGAAAACGAATACTGTGCTTGCTTCATGGCGTTCTTCCTTTCCTTGCTATGGGCAAAGGCGCAGCGTGCCGCGCCCTTGCCCATAGGGGCGGTATCCCCGCCCCAAAGGAAGGTTTTAACCTTCGTCGATCTCGCTCTGAAGGTCCTTCACGGCCTTATCCAGGAGGTCCTGGCTGGTGCCCCGGTTCTTCTCCAGCTTGTTGAGCATGTTCCGGATGAGGCTGTCCATGGTGCCCATCTGCTCGAAGTGGGTGTAGGCGAAGGTGTAGTCCAGCTGTTTGAACGCGATGCTGTAGAGGGCGTTCTCACTGAGGGCCTTCTGGATGTCCGGGTTGGTGAGCTCGGACTTGCGGATGGGCAGATACCCGGTGGCCAGGGCGAACTGGGCGTTGTTCTCCGCGGTGGTCAGATAGGAGACGTACTCCCAGGCGGCCTCCACCTTCTGGGGATCGTCGGTGAGGATGACCATCACGTTGCCGCCCAGGGCCAGGGACTGCTCCTTGAAGTAGGGCATCTCGATGGCGCCCAGCTCGAACTCCGTGGCGCCTTTCCAGCGGGAGATACGGTTGGAGGTGGCGGCGATGAAGGCGCAGTTGCCGGAGAGGAACCGGTTTTCCGCGTTGTCGTGCTCGCCGGCGGCCATGATGCCGGAGGTGACCAGGGAGTACCAGAAGTCGGTGACCTCCAGGGCCGCTTCGTTGTTATACACGGGCTTGATCTTGCCGTTTTCATCCTGGACGACGATCTCACAGCCGTTCTGCTTCAGCATGGACTTGAAGAGCCAGGGCGCGTCGGACACGTCGAAGGCGGTGAAGTCCTTGCCCTCGCCTCCCAGCTTCGTCAGCAGGTCCTCACAGAGGGTGTAAAATTCCTGCCAGGTCTTGGGCGGGTTGGTCATGTCCACGCCGGCATTTTCCAGGAGGGTCTTGTTGTAGTACATGACCTGGGTGGAGATGCCGAAGGGCACCGCGCAGATGCCCTGGCCCATGTAGGTGCAGTAGTCCAGCATGCCGGGAAAGATGTCGTCCACGTCGAACTCAGCCCGCTTGACGAGTTCGCCCATGGTATAGTCGTTCCGGCCGCCGGTGTAGAGGGGACCGGCGTACATGAGGGCCACGTCGGGCTGGGTGTTGGTGAGCAGTGCCGCGCTGACCTTGGTGGCAGTATCCGCGGAGCCGCCGGAGTAGGAGAGCTCCAGATCCACGAGGTCGTTGCCCTCGTCAAAGGCCTTGGACATGGCCACGAACTTGTCGCCGCTGGTGCCGCTGACGGCGTACCAGACCTGCAGGGTCTGCTTCTCCCGGGCGGGAGCCTCCGTGGGGGCGGCCGCGGCGGGCTTCTCTTCCGCCTTGGTCTCGGTCTTGGTTTCGGTCTGCTGGGCGGGGGCCGGGGTGGGCTCCTTATCCACCTTGTTGGCGTACTGGCTGACGCATCCGGGCAGGAGCAGCAGCGCCACGAGCAGGAAGGCGATGACTTTTTTCATGTGTTTCATAGTGACTCCTTTCAATGTGTCCTTAGGATTTCATACCGGTCAGGGTGATGGAACGAACCAGCTGCTTCTCGCAGAAGATGAAGATGATGAGCACCGGGAGGATGGCCATGAGGGAGGCGGCCATCATCACCTGATACTCGGAGGAGGATTCCTGCATCAGGTACTTAAGACCGATGGGCAGGGTGCGGTACTCGGTCTTGGTGGTGACGATCAACGGCCAGGTGTAGCTCTTCCAGTTCCCCAGGAAGGAGAAGAGGGTGGCCGTGGAGATGGCGCCCTTGGCGTTGGGCACCACCACCCGGGTCAAAACCCTAAAGTAGCCGCAGCCGTCCAGCTTGGCGGAGTCCACCAGGTCCTTGGGGATGGAGTCGAAGTAGCTCATCAAAAGGAGCGTGGTGAAGGCCGTGGTCACCTGGGGGAAGATGATGCCCGCGTAGGTATCCAGCCATCCCAGGGAGGCCACCAGCAGGTACATGGGGATCATGGTCACCACCATGGGCACGAAGAGGCTGGAGCGCATGAAGGCCAGGAACAGCTTCTTGCCGGGGTAGCGGAGCTTGGTGATGGAGTAGGCCGCGAAGATGGAGATGACGATCTGCAGCACCGTCTCGATGACGGAGGTGACGATGCTGTTGAAGTAGTACCGCCAGAAGGGGATCATCTCGAAGACCTTGGTGAAGTTCTGCCACTGCCAGGAGGAGGGGATCCACCGGGGCGGGTAGGCGTACACGTCCGCCTTGGTCTTGAAGGCGGAGAGGATCATCCACACGAAGGGGAAGAGCATGAACACGGCGCCGATGGTGAGCATGACGAACACGTACCACTGGTAGCCGTTCAGACGCTTGCGGCGGATGCGCATGGGCTGGATATCGGGATTCTTACTCATAGTCCACGTCCTTTCTCGCATCCATGGCGGAGCGGATCTGGGTCAGGATGAAGATGACGACGAACAGCAGCAGCGCCGCGGCGGAGGCCCGGCCCATGCGGCCGTTGGTGAAGGCCTGCTCGTAGATGTAGCTGACGATGAGGCGGGTGGACCCCAGGGGGCCGCCGTTGGGGGTCATGACGTTGATCTCCGTGAACACCTTGAAGGAGTTGATGATGCACATGATGACCACGAAGTTGGTGATGGGCCGAAGGAGGGGGAACTTCACCTTCCAGAAAAGCTGCCATTCGCTGGCGCCGTCCAGCCGCGCCGCCTCCAGGTAGGAGTCGGAGATGTTCTGCAGACCCGACAAAAACAGCACCACGTTGTACCCCAGGCCCTTCCAGATGGAGAACAGCAGGATGGAGATCATGGCGGTGTGCTCGCTGTAGAGCCACTTGAGCTCCGGCAGCCCCAGGAAGGAGAGGATCTGGTTGAAGGGACCCACCTGGGGATCGTAGAACCAGATCCAGATGAGGCTGGAGGCCACCATGGGCACCACCACGGGGGCGAAGTAGGTGGACCGCAGGAATTTCTTCAGGGGGATGTTCTTGTCGAGCTGCACCGCGATCAGCAGGGCCAGGGACGTGTCGAAGATGAGCTTGGCCGCCGAATACTTGCAGGTGTTCCACATGGACAGCCAAAAGTCCTCGTTCCCCAGCAGATACTCATAGTTGCGGATGCCCACGAAGGACATTTCGCCCGTGGCCATGTTGAAGTTGGTCAGGCTGAGCTCCACCACCTGCACCACGGGGATCACGAAGGTGAACACCAGGAATACGATGGAGGGGACCAGCAGAAGCACGCCCACCACGATCTCCGGCACGGAATAGATATTCTTTCCGATCCGGACCTTGCGGACGGCGCGCGCAGGCGGCTGTACGGCCGCCGAAACGTTCTTTTCCATAGGCTCATCTCCTTTTGGCGATCAGGACATCTTGGGGAACATAGTGCAGCGTGACGGCCCCGCCCGCCAGGGGCCAGGGGTTCCCGTCGCAAACGGCCAGGATCGAGGAATCGAGGCCGGTGATGGCGATCTCGTCCGCCGCCGAGAAGAGCAGCCGCTCCTCGGGGGCGAAGGCGTCGTAGCCCCTTTCGTCCGGTTCATAGCTGACCAGGGGCCGGGCGCTCAGGGTGAGGGCGCCCTGGGTGGGGGAGTCGGGGGCGTAGCAGTAGATGCCGTGGACGGCCCGCCCGTAGAGCCGATCCTGGGAAAGGGGCGCGGCGATCGCCTGCCCTACGGCGGGCAGGGACACGGGGAGGGGACGACCGTTCTTCGTCACCCGGGTGTCCGGGCCGAACACGTTCTCAAGGGGCCTGCCCCGGACGACCCTGCCCTCGGTCAGCAGGGTCTGCCCGTCGGCGGTGACGGTCTCGCCGTCCACCGTGGCCAGGTAGGTGTTGCCCAAAACCACGTCGTTGTATCCGGCGGCGATCCGGCGGCCGCCAGAAAACACCGCGACGCCGTCTCCGGGCACGAAGGCCAACGCTTCCACCGGGGGGATGGGATCGTCCCCGCTTAGGGTGACGATGGGTCCCACGTTGGCGGTGCCCAGGCCGATGCCCAGCAGGGGAACGGTCCGGCGGGTGTCGCCCAGCGCTTCGGCGGCGTAGGCGGCGGTGCCGTCGCCGCCCAGGGTGACGATCATCTGCGCGCCGGCGTCGAGAAGGGTCCGGACGCTGCCCAAGAGCTTTTCCACATACCCGCCGTCCGGCTCCGGCAGCAGCGTCGCCCGGGTGAAGGAGGGGGCGGAGGGACCGGCCAAAGCCAAGAGCTCATGGCCCTGCCAGCTTTCCTCCAGCCGGGAGATCACTGCCCGGGCCTTTTGCCCGTGACCGGCGGACGGGTTGACCAGAACGCCGATCCTCATGGCTCGATGACGATCTTGAAGGCCCGGCCGTCCCGCAAAAAGTCGAAGGCCTCCTGCCCTTTCTCCAGGGGGAAGGTGTGGGTGATGAGGCGGCGATAGTGGTCGGGATTGTTCCGCACGGCCTCGTAAGCCATCCTGAAATGGTCCAGGCGGAAGCCGCTGCTGCCCATGACGGACACCTTCCGATAGTGGAGGTCGTGGGCGTCCACGTTCAGAACGGTGCCGGCGGGGAGCCCGGCGAACACGTGGACCCGGCCCCCGTTGTGGACGGAATGGATGGCCTGCTCCACCAGCTCCTTCTTGTTCACCGCCACGAAGATGCGGGTGAATTCCTTCAGATTATAGGTTTCCAGGGGCGCCGCCGGGATGCCCCAGCCGTTGAGGCAGTCCTGCCGCAGCTCGTTGAGCTCCGCCACCTGCACGTCGATGCCCCGATCCTTCAGGGTGAAGGCGATGAGGGCGCCCATGGGGCCGCCGCCGATGACCAGGGCCCTGTCCCTTTCAGTGACCTCCATCTGCTCCACCCCGTCCAGCACGCAGGCCAGGGGCTCCACCAGGGCGAAGGCCTTGTCCCGCCCGGGGATGGGGAACACGCCTCGCTGGACGAACGACAAGGGGACGCTCACCTTCTCACAGAAGGCGCCGTCCCCCACATACTCTTTGTTCTTGCAGCTTTCTCCGTTGCCCTGACGGCATTCGTCGCAGACGCCGCACTCCCCGTAGGGCGCCACGACCACGTAGTCGCCGGGGGCGTAGCCGCAGCCGGCCGGCGCCTTGTCCACCACGCCGTAGAACTCGTGGCCCAGGATCGTGGGGGGCTTGAAGTAGGGGTGTCCGTGGAGTAACGTCTTCAGATCGGTCCCGCAGATGGCACAGCCCAGGACGCGCACCAGAAACTCTCCCTGCGGTTCCGGCACGTCGCGGACTTCCAGCTGCTTTTCGGCGACATACACCAACGCTTTCATCTGCTTCAACTCCTTATCGTAGTATAGATGGCTTCTGCGGTGACGCTGTCCGTCACCAGCATGTTGTAGTATCCGGCACGTGCGGCGGCGATGAGGGCGGGGACCTTGTCCCGCCCGCCGGCGAGACAGATCACCTTGCGGACCCGGCGAAGATCGGCGGCGTCGAAGGCCACCCGCTCGTAGCCGGAGATCTCGGGCACCAGGGTACCGTCCGCCCGGAAGAAATGGGTCAGCACGTCGCCCACGGCCTGGGCCAGGAGCGACCGCTCGGCAAGCTGGGCGTCCACCTCGGTGATGAAGAAATGATCGGCGCCCGGGGCTGTCCCTACGCCCACGATGGCGGCGTCCAGATCGTCCCAATAGCGGTGCAGCTGCTGGAGCCGCTTCCTTTCCAGCGCCGAGAGAGCCGCGTCGCTCTCCCGAAAGGCGGGCACGTTAATAAAATAGGTATGGGCCCGGAACCGTTCGCCCATGCGGTCCAGGATGGTGTTCACCTGCAAGGCGGGATTGTCCGTGCCGGAAACGCCGATGAGGGGCACGAACAGCTTCTCGGACTCCGCCACCCGGTGAGAGAGGACGCAGCTCATGCGGTACACGGTCCGGCCCCAACCCACACCCACCGTCCGGCAGGATTTGAGTTCTTTAGGAAGGAAGCCAGCGGCGGCGGTGGCGATGGCCTCGATCACGTCCTCCTCGGCGGCGGTCTCGTTGAGAGGCGCGATGGCCACGTCCTTCAGCTTCAGTTCCCGGACGAGATCGTCCCGCAGCTCGTTGAGGCTGATCCTGCCCGGCATGCGCACGGTGATCTCCACGATGCCACGGGCGCGCGCCTGATCCAGCAGCCGGGAGATCTGGGACCGGGAGATGCTCTCCGCCGCCGCGATCTGCGCCTGGGTCAGGCCGTCCATATAGTACATCTTGGCGATACGATACATCTGCATCATATCCGTGCGATTTCGAGGCATGAAACAGCTCCTGTAATGTTATTTATGAAGGATTTGGTACAGTTTTTCGATCCGCTCCGCGGCGTCCTCGCTTTGGAACAGGTTCCGGCCGAAGCAGAAGCCCTTGACGCCGCATCTGACAGCGTCCGCCGCCGTGTCCAAAATGTCCGCGCCCTTGGGACCGCCGGCGAGGACGATGGGCACCGGGCAGCTTTTGACCACGGTCTCGAAGTTTTCGGTATAGAAGGCCTTCACCACGTCCGCCCCCAGCTCCGCGGCCACCCGGGCGCCGTTGGCCTGGATGTCGAAGGTCTGGGTCTTGGTGAAGTCGTCGGCCAGGATCTCCACCACCACGGGGATCTGGAGCCGGTGGAAGCCGTCGATGGCGTCCGCCGCGTCCTGGATGCTCCGATAGTCGGCCCCGCCCAGGACCATCATCATCACCACCGCGTCCGCGCCCATGGCAAGGGCGGTCTCGGGGCTGACGAAGTTCTTGTTCACGTTGGTGAATTCCGTGGAAAGGAAGGTGCCGCCGAAGGAGGTCCGAAGGATGATCTTCTTGTGGAGCAGCTCCTTCTCAGCCAGCCGGGCCACGCCGGGGTTGATCAGGAAGGCGTCCAGTTGGGAGTCCTTCCGGGCCCGGATCACGGACACGGGGTCCTCCAGCCCGTCCACCAGGCCGCACTGGGGCAGGTCCATGGCCATGGCGAACAGCTTTCCTTCGTTGGAGAACAGGCGGGCAACGTTGCGCTCTAATCCGTTCATAATTATACCCCACTTTCCAGTTTTTTTCATTGTATCGCATACCGGGAACAATTACAATCCACCGGGAAATATTTGCACATCTGTCCATCACTTTTTTGCATAATATCCTGCAAAAAAAAGGAAAAAGCTTGATGTACCGGAGCTTTTCGGCCGCCGACCCTTCTGGGCATTTGTGAATTATGGAGAAAAAAACTGGACAGAAAAGAGGGTCTTCGCTATAATATATTGCGTATACAGGCGGCTTGCGTTTTAGGTGCGCACCGCGGCGTATGACACATCATTTTGAAATGAAAACAGGAGGGAACAACATGAAAAAGACCTGGTTCGCATTGCTGCTGGCGGTCGTGATGCTGGCGTCCATGTTCGTCGGCTGCACCCAGAAGCCCGCGGAAAAGCCCGCTGAGGCGCCCGTCGTGACGGAAGAGCCCAAGCCCACCGAAGCCCCCAAAGAGGAGCCCAAGCCCACCGAGGCGCCCGCTCCCGAGCCCACCGCTGAGCCCGAGCCCGAGCCCACCGAGGCGCCCGCGCCCGAAGGCATCCACAAGCTGGTCGTGCTGAACACCCTGGTGAAGGACATCGAGACGGTCAAGAGCGAGGATTCCCGCTTCAACGCCTACTGGCTGCCCTCTTACAAGCTCGGCGAGATCTTCGAGAAGAACTTCTGGTTCGTGCCCGAAGCCAACGACATCGTGGCCGTCACCGCCTACAGCGACGGCTACACCGACGACGGCACCGATTCCTATGAGACCCTCTGCGCCAAGGGCGTGTCCTTCGGCTTCACCGACAGCAAGGGCGGCACCTACGACGTGTTCACCGGTCCCACCCAGAAGATGAACGCCATGGTCCAGTACATGGGCTACATCCTCACCGGCC
>CAMHDC010000023.1 GCA_946183765.1 uncultured Clostridia bacterium
GGCGGGGTAGGGGGCCTCCACAAGAATCGGATCGGCACCTACGAGGGACGGCCGGGGGACGTGCTCCAGGGCCGCACCAAGCCCAACCATCACGAGATGATCATCATCGACCGATACGACGACGATTTGGACGGGGAGAGCGACGGCTACATCGTGGCGGAGTCCAACGACGACGAGGGCGGCCAGGTCTACTGCAAGAAGCCCTTCGCCACCTACTCCAAGTTCTGCCGGGTGTTCAACATGGACGGGGTGTACTACAATACCGCCACCCAGCAGCGGATGCTGAAATACTGGAGCAACTACCATATCCCCATGGACGCCTGGCCGGAGTATCTCCAAAAGGCGGTCCAGGAGCACAGCCACTACACCGTGGTCTTCGAGGACGCCCTGGGCGTCCGGGAGGTCCAGGTGCCCTTCCAGGGCGTGCTGGAGGGGATGCCCGAGATCCGGGGCATGTTCGAGGGACATGCGGATGGGGCCACTTGGAGCGAGGACATCACGGGGAAGACCCTGGAGCGGAATTACATCATCCGCGCCACGTACAAGGTGCCGGTGCCGGAGGGGTTCGTGTTCGTGCCCACTCCGTCGCCTACGCCCACCCCGGAGCCTACGCCCACCCCGGAGCCCACGATCCTGAAGCCCCTGGTGGAGGTGATGGACACCGCCGCCCCGGAGCTCACAGCGGCCCCTGTGCAGATCGAAGCGTCGGCCCCTGCCCAGAGCGCGACTCCTGCGGCGGCCTCTTCGGGCGGGAACGGGATGCTGCTGGTGCTGTCCGCCGCCGCGTTGATCGTGGTGGGTCTCGGCGCCGCGCTGATCGTGATCCTCCTGCGCCGCAGATGATCCAGCACCTGTTTTGACGGCCTGGACCTGTCCTTCGGGGCAGGTCTTTTATCGTTTGGGGATGTATATTAATGGCGAAAAATAGCATATTTATGCGGACATAGAATATGCACAGTTTGTACGTAGGTTGTTTACAATTCCATAAAACCTTGTTCAAATCCAACTGATACAATGCATAACGTGGTCAATATGCGAAGGTATAAACATTCGTTCATGGTCCCCACATATAGATCATATAAGGCAAAAAGCCGCAAGATGCGGCTTCGACACCCTATCCGTGAAGGAAAAAACCGCAAAGATTCGGAAAATTTTTTCGCCCCAAACAAAGCGCATTTCCCGGCAAAGGGGACCGATCCGCGGTGTATGGCCGGGAATAATACAAGGAGGGCCAATCATGGCGACGAAAAAGAAAAAGCATAAAAAGCGCAGGCGGCTCATCATCCGTCCCCGGTTTTTCCTGGTGGTCGCGCTGCTTGTGCTGGCCTTGGGCGTTCTCGTGCTGCTTCTCGTTTCCCTCTTCTCCGGCGGCAGCTCTTCCGAAAGCACCGCGCCCATCCAAAGCACCGAGGGCCAGAAAAAGGGCGGCATCTTCCAATTCCTGGTGAAGGAGACGCCGACGCCTACGCCCAGCCCCACGCCGACCCCCACGCCTGTACCCACCCCCAGCCCCACGCCCAAGCCCACGCCTCACTATGTGGACAGCAGCAACCCCGAGCGGTACGGCTACGTCCCCCATCTGCAGGTGGACGGCAAGGATGTGGACCCGTCAAAGTATGTACGGCAGGATAAGATCGTCTTCGGCGACGCCGCTGACTATCCCGGTGTGGACGGTGTGCTGACCTTCCGGGGCAACAACTATCGGAACATGTCCGCGACCAAGGAGCTGAACCTCACCGAATTAAAGATGTCCGTGGTGGAGAAGGTGTCCATCGGTTCCCTCAAGAAGGGCAATCGCAGCGGCAAGGGCAGCTGGTCCGGCTGCGGCTGGACGGGTCAGCCCCTGATCGTACAGTGGTCCGACGATGTGAAGGCGGCCATGAACCTGTACGACTGGGCCAAGCAGAAGGCCAATCTGGTGGAGGTCATCTACCCCACGGAGGACGGCCATATCTACTTCCTGGATCTGGAGACCGGGAAGAAGACCCGGGACGATCTCAATTTCCGTATGCCCTTCAAGGGCACGGGCTCCATCGATCCTCGGGGCCTGCCGCTCCTCTATGTGGGCTCCGGCGACGAATACGAGGAGGAGGACCAGAAGTCCCGGGCCATGATCATCTCCCTGATCGACGGCCGCAAGCTCTATGAATTCGGCATCCAGGGCAGGGAACCCTTCGCCGTGCGCAACTGGAACGCCTACGACAGCGCGCCCCTGGTGGACGAAGCCACGGACACTCTGATCTGGCCGGCGGAAACGGGTATCCTCTATACCATGAAGCTGAACACGGTGTTCGACGCCCGGGGCGGCACCATCACGGTGAACCCCTCCCATATTGTCAAGCTCCGGTACGACAGCAACAACTCCTACGACCAGATCGACAAGGCCGATTCCTCCCATAAGTGGCTGGGCTACGAGGGCAGCGCCTCCGCATGGAACGGGTTCATCTATCTCGCTTCCAACGACGGTTTGTTCCAGTGCATCGACCTCAACACCATGCAGATCAAGTGGATCGCCGACACCAAGGACGACACCAACGCCTCCCCGGTGCTGGAGGTGATCTCGGAGACGGAAGCGTATCTCTACGTAGGCACCTCCCTCCACTTCACCCAGGATTCCGGCCACAAGGGCGTGACCCCCTTCTTCAAGATCAACGCCATGACCGGCGAGATCATGGGCCAGTATCAGCTGACGGTGGAGACGGTTTCCGGCGTGTCCGGCGGCATCCAGGCCACGGCGGCGGTAGGCCAGAAGAATCTGAGCGATCTCGTGTTCGTGCCCTTCGCCCGGTACAACGGCAAGGACAAGGGGGCGCTGGTGGCGCTCTACAAGGATACCATGGAGGCTGCCTGGACCATGCCCATGGAGCACTACGCCTGGTCGTCTCCCGCCATCTTCTACAACAGCAAGGGCGACGGGTATCTCATCCAGGCGGACAGCGGCGGGGATATCTTCCTCATCGACGGCCGCACGGGTACCGTGATGGACAAGATCAGCCCCACCAAGAACGGCAGCAACTTCGAGGCCTCTCCGGCTCTCTTCGGCGATATGCTGGTCTTGGGCAGCCGGGGGGATCAGACCATCTTCTTCATCCGCCTGTCCTGACGATAAACAGCAACATGGCGCTCCGCTTCCTGCGGGGCGCTTTTTACTTGCGGCGGACGGCTTGCTATGATATGATAATTTTATATCAGTCTACCCAGCCGATCGTTCGGCTGGGGAAGGAGGACCTATGAAGAGATGCTCCGTGGGCGGACAGGCCGTCATGGAGGGGGTCATGATGAAGAACCCCGCAAACGGCACCGCCCTGGCCGTGCGCCAGAGCGACGGCACCATCGTCACCGAATACTATCAGAATAAAAACAAGCATGAGAAGGGGACTTTCCCCACCTGGCCCGTGGTCCGGGGTGTCTATGCCTTCGTGGAAGCTTTGAGCGGAGGGCTCAAGATCACCACCCGCAGCGCAGAGCTCCTGGGGGACGCCATGGAGGAGGAACCCACCAAATTCGAGAAATGGCTGTCGAAGAAGCTGGGCAAGTCCGCGGGGGACATGGCCATGACCGTGGCGGTGGTCCTGGCGGCGGCCCTGGCCGTGGGCCTGTTCGTGATCCTGCCCTCCCTGGTGGTGAGCTTCCTCAAGATCGAAAGCGGGTTCCTGGTGAGCCTGCTGGAAGGTGTGGTGCGACTTCTCGTCTTCATCGGGTATCTGCTGGCCGTTTCCCGGATCAAGGACATCCACCGGGTGTTCATGTACCACGGGGCCGAGCACAAGACCATCGCCTGCTATGAGGCGGAGGGGGACATGACCCCGGAGAACATCCTGCACTATACCCGGCTCCATCCCCGGTGCGGCACCAACTACCTGTTCCTGGTGATGATGGTGTCCATCCTGTTCTTCGCCTGCATCCCGGTGCGGGCCTTTCTGCCCCGGGTGCTGACCCGCTTGCTGTTCATCCCCCTGGTGGCGGGCCTTGCCTACGAGGTTTTGAAGGCGGCCGCCGCCTCCGACGGATGGCTGGCCCGAATGGTACGGGCCCCGGGCCTGGCCTTGCAGCACATCACCACCGCCGAGCCGACGGCGGACATGGTGGAGGTGGCTCTGGCGGCCTTCAATTTGGCCATGGACCCGCCGGATCACGACGTGCGGGCGGATGACAAAGCAGAGGAAGCGACGGCTGCTCCGGAGAAGGCGGATGAATCGGCGTGACCTCATCGACGCCCTGCGCCCGGCGGCGGGGGAGGAGGCGGAGATCGAAGCCCGGTTCCTGGGGGAAGCTTCGGCGGACGAAGCCTGGCTTCGACAGGCGATAACGCGCCGCCGGAAGGGAGAACCCCTGCAGTATATCCTGGGGGAATGGGAATTCATGGGCCTGCCCTTTTTCGTGGGGCCGGGGGCCCTGATCCCCCGCCAGGACACGGAGACCCTGTGCGAGGCGGCGCTAAGCTGGTTGAAGACACGGCCGGGGGCATCGGTCCTGGACCTGTGCTGCGGCAGTGGCTGTATCGGCGTGAGCTTGGGCAAGCTGGGCGGGGCGAAGGTGACCTTCGCGGACGTTTCCCCCGAGGCCTTGGCCCTGGCCCGGCGCAACGCCGACCGCAACGGCGTGGACGGCGCGTTCTGTGAGAGCGACCTGTTCGCCGACCTGCCGGGAGCCTATGATTTGATCGCCTGCAACCCGCCCTATCTCACCGCGGCGGAGATGGCCTCCTGCCAGAAGGAGCTGACCTATGAGCCGGCTCTGGCCCTTTTCGGCGGAGAGGACGGATTGAACTTCTACCGGCGGCTGGCCGCCGAGTGGGAAAAGCACCTGGTCCCCGGCGGCCTGCTGCTTATGGAGATCGGGCATACCCAGGGGAAAGCGGTACAAGAACTGTTCCCCGGCGCAAAAATCATCAAAGACATCTGCGGCCTGGACCGGGTCGTGTGGGTGGAGAGGATATGAGAGAGAAGCTGAACAAACTGAAAGCGCGGTACGAGGAGCTGGGCAGGCTCCTGTCGGCCCCCGACGCCATGGCGGACATGGCTGCCTGGAAGGAGCTGAACCGGGAGCGGGTGCAGCTGGAGGAGATCGTGGCCGTTATCGAGCGATACGAAAAGAACCTCCAGGAGCAGGCTGACTGCCGGGACATGCTCAACGATCACCTGGATGCGGACATGAAGGAGCTGACCTTGCTGGAGCTGGACGAGCTCAAGGCCGCTGAGGAGCAGCTCACGGAGGAATTGAAGCTCCTGCTCCTCCCCAAGGACCCCAACGACGAGAAGGACGTGATCCTGGAGATCCGGGCGGGTACCGGCGGCGAGGAGGCGTCTCTGTTCGGCGGGGACCTCCTGCGCATGTACCAGCGGTACGCCGAGCGGCACCGGTATCAGGTGGAGTTCGTGGAGGACAACCGGACCGAGATGGGCGGCGTCAAGGAGGTGGTTTTGACCGTCTCCGGCAAGGGAGCTTATTCCCGGCTGAAGTTCGAAAGCGGTGTCCACCGGGTCCAGCGGGTCCCCGAGACCGAGAGCCAGGGCCGCATCCACACCAGCGCCGCCACCGTGGCGGTCATGCCCCAGGTGGACGAGGTCCAGGTGGAGATCAAGGATTCGGACATCCAGATCGACACCTACAGGAGCAGCGGCGCCGGCGGTCAGCACGTGAACAAGACCTCCTCCGCCATCCGCATCACCCACATCCCCACGGGCATCGTGGTGGCCTGCCAGGACGAGCGGAGCCAGTATAAGAACAAGGACAAGGCCATGCAGGTCCTGCGCTCCCGGATCTACGACCTGTATCAGTCCAAGCAGGACGCAGCCGTGTCCAGCGCCCGCAAGAGCATGGTGGGGTCCGGGGACAGGAGCGAGCGCATCCGCACCTATAATTTCCCCCAGAACCGGGTCACGGACCATCGCATCAACCTGACCCTCTACAAGCTGGAGCAGTTCATGGACGGGGATATGGACGAGCTCATCGACGCCCTGATCCTGGCCGAGCGGACGAGGCAATTATCCGGGGAGGAATCTTAATTTTTTCTTTTGCCGCTTTTTCTCTTTAGACAAAGAGAAAAAGCGGCGGAAAAAGAGAAACTTAAGAAGGGTATGTGGTATATGCCCTGCACTCGTTATCTTCTTAAAGTTCTTTTGGGCAGCTTTTCTTTCAAGAAAAGCTGCAGACTCCAATGATTACCACTGTTATCAAAACAACTGATCCGAACCAAGCCGCGACCCAGGGCGCGGCCATCATCCGCGCCGGGGGCCTGGTGGCCTTTCCCACGGAAACGGTCTACGGCCTGGGAGCCGACGGCCTCGATGGGGCGGCGGTGAACCGGATCTTCGAAGCCAAGGGCCGTCCCAACGACAATCCGCTGATCCTGCACGTGGCCCGAAAGGAGGACGCCTTCCGCCTGTGGGCCGCCGAACCGCCCCATGCCAGGGCTCTGATGGACACCTTCTGGCCCGGCCCCCTGACCTTGATCTATCATCGTTCGGCTATGGTGCCCGACGAAGTGACCGCCGGGCTCGATACGGTGGCTGTCCGCATGCCGGACAATGATGCTGCCCGCGCCCTTATCGCGGCGTCGGGCGTCCCCATCGCCGCCCCCAGCGCCAATCTGTCGGGCAAGCCCAGTCCCACCACGGCGGAGCATGTTTTGCAGGACATGGACGGCCGCATCCCTCTCATCCTGGACGGCGGTCCCTGCCGCTACGGGGTGGAGTCCACGGTCCTGTCTTTGGTCGGGACGCCCACCATCCTGCGGCCCGGCGCTGTGACCAAGGAGATGCTGGCCGCCGTTTTGGGCGAGGTGGCCCTGGCTCCCAGCATCCTGGCCCCCCTCGGCGCGGGGGAGAAGGCCGCGTCCCCGGGCATGAAATATAAGCATTACGCCCCCAACGCCCAGGTGCTGGTGGTGGTGGGGGAGGCCCCGGAAGCCGCGACCCGGCTATCGGCCTTGTACGACGAGTTCATCGCCGCGGGAAAGCGGGTCAGCATCGCCGCCACCGCGGAGGCCCTGCCCTATTACGGTCAGCGCCGCACCGCCCTTTTGGGCACCCGCCGGGACCCCGGCACCCTCTGCAGCCGCCTCTTTTCCCTCCTGCGGGAACTGGACGGATCGTCGGACGTGATTCTCTGCGAGGGCATCGGTACCGAGGGCACGGGCCTGGCGTTTATGAACCGGCTTTTGCGCTCCGCCGGATTTCGGGTGGAGTATCTGTAGGCATTTGCACAAGCAGCTTGTTCTTCCCGCTTGAGAAAGGAATCCCCCATGGAACAGCAACGGTATTGCGCATTTATCAGCTATCGGCATCAGAGCCCGGACGACGTGATCGCCAAGGCCCTGCACACCGCCATCGAGACCTACGGCGTTCCGGCCAACATCCGTGCGAAGACCGGCAAAAAGCGGCTGGAGCGGGTGTTCCGGGATAAGGAGGAGCTGCCCCTGTCCGCCAATCTGGGCGACGACATCCAGGCGGCTCTCGACGAGAGCGAATGGTTCATCGCCATCTGCTCTCCCCGGTATCTGGAGAGCCAGTGGTGCCTGCGGGAGCTGGAATACTTCCTGGAGAAAAAGGGACGGGATCGGGTACTGGCCGTGCTGGTGGAGGGGGAACCGGAGAGCAGCTTTCCCAAGGCCCTGCGCTTCACGGTGGACGGTGACGGCAATCGCGAGGAAGTGGAGCCTTTGGCGGCAAACCTGCGGGGAAGCGACTGGAGGAAGAAACTGAAGGACGAGAAGCTGCGTCTGCTGGCCCCCATGCTCGGCGTCACCTTCGACGAGCTGAAGCAGCGGGAGCGGCAGCGCTTCCTCCGCCGGACCGCTGTCGTTTCGGCCGCCGTTCTGGCGGCTGCGGCGGGGCTGGGCATCTTTTTGAGCGTCAGCCACGCCCGCACCGAGAAGCTGCGGCAGCAGGCGGAGGAGCAGGCGCAGATCGCCGAAGCCGAGCGCGTCCGCGCCGAAGCGGAAAAAGCCCGGGCCGAGGAGGAGGAACGCAAGAAGGAGCAGGAGCGCAGGAACGCCGTCTACAACGACCTGGGGGAGCGCCTGGAACGGGCCTCCGCCGCCCTGCAGAGCGGCGAGAAGCGGACGGCGGCCAGCGTGCTGCTCGAAGCCCTGTCTGTCAGCGACGAAAACGAGGGCATGCGCCGGGACGAGCTTTTGAGCGTGCTCCAAAGGGCGCTGTACATCGAGCCCTTGACCGTCGTCTCCAGCTTCAACAATCAGAATATGCGGGTGAACGACATCACCGTGTCCCCGGCGGGAGACAGGGCCATCGGCATCGTCAACAGCAACGCCGTGGTCATGATCGATCTCAACGCCAACGAGATCCTGTATCAGGTCTCCGTGGGCAACACCATGATCGGCGACGCCTGCTTTTCGGCGGACGGCACCCGCTTTTTGGCCCTGTGCGACATGGGGCGCCTGGTGACGGTGTGGAACACGGCGGACGGCTCCCAGGCCTTTACCTATACCAGCGACGCCGATCACCAGTACCACGTGGCCAACGCTTTTTTCTGGAAGGACGCCCGGGAGATCCTGGTCCAGGACATGGAACACTTCTATCTCGTGTCGGAGGACGGCAGCCGAAAGCTCTTCTACACCATGGGTGAGCAGATGCCGGAATATCGGGCAGAAAACAATCTGCTGTCCCGGCTGACAGGCCGATCCCTGGGGGAGATGTTCACGTTCCAAACCGAGGACTATGTAGGGACCCAGGTGCTGGCTACGGCGGATCGGAGCCGGCTCCTCATCGCCGGCACGCGGGGCGATACCGCCATGATCGTGCTGGACGACAGCGGGAAGCGGGTCAGCCTGTTCGGCGTTCCCGCCGACAGCGCCTGCTTCATGCCCGGGGTATTCTCTGAGAAATGGGCCCTCACCCCCGACGGGCGGACGGCGGTGTGTCTGTCCATTTTGGGGCTCATCGGCGGCTGGGACACGGACAGCGGCCAGCTGGTCCTCCTGGATGCGCTGGAAACCTCCTCCGGCGGCGGCAAATACAGCGAGATCGCGTTCTCGTCCGATTCCGAGCGCATGGCCTACACGGTGGATGATCAGCTGTACGTGGCCCTCGCCCGAACCGGCGAAACCGTCCTGCAGGCCACCATCGACGAGACCAACATCATACCCGCTTTGGCGTTCACTGAGGACGGGGAATATCTGCTGATGACCAACCAGAGCCTGCTCATCATCAACGCCCGGACCTGGGCGCTGGAGCTGGTGGAGAACGCGGACTTCGGCAACCAGTACAACAACGTGGTGCCTCTCGCCGACACCTTCCTTATCACCAGGTACGACGGGACGGCCAACTTCTACAGCATGCCCGCCCTCTCTTCGGTCCGGACGGCGGACAGCTTCGAGGGGAAGCTGTGCGATCCCATCCCCACCTGGTTCCCCTCCGCGTCCCTGAAGGGGGAGCATCGCTATACGGAAGTGTTTCTCAACACCACCGGCAAGGTCCTGGATACGAACCCGCAGCTGACCTTCTCCCGGGACGGGAAACATGCGGCGCTAGCCTACGCCGACGGCGTGATCGAGCTTTTCGACACCGCGGGCGACGGCTCCGTCGAGACCATGATCGGAGAGCTGTCCGGCCAGATCTCAGCCCTGGCCATGACCGAGAAGCAGCTGGTGGCGGCGGACCAATCCGCCCGGCTGTTGATCTACGATCTGGAGGGCCGGTCGGTCAAGCGCATCCTGAATGCGGAGACGGTCTACTCCGATTTTGCTTTCGATCCTGAGGGCAAGCGGCTCATGGCCCTCTGCGGGGGCCTGACCCGCATCGACGTTTATTCCCTGGAGACCTGTGAGAAGCTGTTTTCCCTCCATGCCACAGAGGATACCTTCGCCGACATGGCCTTCAGCGAGGACGGGGCCTATGCGGTGGGAAAGACGTCCTCGGACCGATACGTCATCGCGGATCTGTGGACGGACGAAGAGGCGCTGCTCCGGCAGGCTCGGCGGCTGGTCGGCGGGGAAGAGTAAAACCCGGGTGAAATACTGATGGGTAATGATCCCTATCACCAAAGTAATAGTTGAAAGGGACGCTCTTTTATGGTATACTGCAACAAATGAGTATGAGTATGAAAATAGCAATTGCATGCGACCACGGGGCCTACGCCCTGAAGGAAAAGGTCAAGGGCTGGCTTCAGGAAGCTGGCTATGAGGTCCGGGATTTCGGCTGCTTCGGGACCGAAAGCGTGGATTATCCCGATTTTGCCCTGCCTGCCGCGGAAGCGGTGGCCCGCCGTGAGGCGGATCGGGGCGTGTTCCTATGCACCACGGGCATCGGCGTCAGCATCTGCGCCAACAAGGTGAAGGGCGTGCGCTGCGCCCTCTGCACCGATACCATGACCGCCCGCATGACCCGGGAGCACAACGACACCAACGCCCTCGCCATGGGCGCCGGGGTGGTGGGAGAGAATCTGGCCAAGGAGATCCTGTTCACCTGGCTGACTACGCCCTTCTCCGAGGCCCCTCGGCATCAGCGCCGCATCGACAAGATCAGCGCCTACGAATCGCAAATCTGAATGT
>CAMHDC010000024.1 GCA_946183765.1 uncultured Clostridia bacterium
GAGAGGAGGACCTACCATGAAACGCAGCAAACGAGCCGTGGCGCTCCTCTTTTTCTGCTGTTTTTGCTGCCCCCCTGGGCGGCTTTCGCTGAGGGCGAGAACGAAGATACGGCCCCTTCCCGGGGGGACGCCCTGACGCTGCCGAACAAGGATCAGGAGGCCGAAGGGAAGCCTGCGCAGATGAGCGCCGTCGAGGAAGGCCTTCAGCAGCAGATCCGAGATACCTATAAGGCGGCCAAAAAGCGTGCCCGCCGCAAATCCTTCAAGGGATACTGCGGGGCTTACGTAGCCAATCAGCTGGTGGTCCTGGGTATCAACACTTCCTACCTCAGCGCCAACGGCAACAACACGTTCGAGCTGTATCGGGATATGAAAACCACTTCCGGCGGTTATGACGTTGCAGCTTACAGAGCCAAGGAGTACACTTTGGAGGAAGCGCTGCAGGCCATTCTGCGCAAGGACCCTGTCGCTGCCAACATTTTGGTGGGCTTTCAGAGGGGCACCAGTTCAGCGGGGAAGAAGTACGGCCACGTGCTGTTCATCCACGGTATCCGGAAGGGAAAGGTTTTCTATTCCGACAGCTGTGCCCGGACCGTGGACGGCGTGACGTATAAGGAAGGGGAGCCCATCGTGTGCTCGCTGGATTCCTTCCTGGATCTGTACGCCAAGTACAAGCTGGACGGCGTGGTCCATTTCAGCCAGCCGAAGAAAGTTTCTCAGAAGCCTAAGATAGAGGAAGCGATTTCCGGCACCATAGAGAAGTTGGACGCGGCCAGCTGATCCTCCGGCACGGTTCCAAAGCCCCAGCTGGCAAAGAGAAAGGGAACATGCGCTGCCCGGGCGGCGGCCAGGTCTTTGGCGGTGTCGCCTACGTAGATCGCCCGTTCTATCCTGTTTCGACGGAGGAGCAGAGAGATGTTCTCCCCCTTGTCGAGACCGGTCCGACCGGCCGTTTCGTGATCGTCGAACAGGGACGCAAGAGCGTGGGCGTGGAGAAAAGCAAGGGCGTAGTCCTCCGTACAGTTGCTGACCAGGCCGATGAAATATCGTTCCTTAAGCCGCAGCAGCGTTTCCCGCACTCTGGGATAGAGCCGCGCGCCCCGTTCGAAAAGATAGGGCGCTTCCGCGTCCAGGCACCGATCCGTAAGGGCGTACCGCTCTTCGGGCGGCAAGTCAGGGAATTGGACGTCGGCGATCTCCCGGGGCGTGAGGCCCATAAGCCGATCCATCTCCGCTTTGCCGATGTGCCTGCCGAGAGGGGAGAGCACCCGGTTCCAGCACAGAAGCACCTCTCGGGAGGAATCCCACAGCGTCCCGTCCAGATCGAACAGAACGGCCACCTTTTTTTCTTTCATTTCCTGCAACTCCCTTTCTTTTGCCAGTATTGTACCTGCTGCGGATCGGTTTGTCCAGATTGCAGCCTGGGAGAACCTGTGATATACTGCTGATACTATGGAAAAGATCGTGTATGAACTCATTCGTTCCCGGCGAAGGACCCTGAGCGTGGAAGTGGACGCTGAGGGCAAGGTGCTGGTTCGATCCCCTTGGCTGATGCCCAAGTGGCGCATCGACGCCTTTGTGGAGGAACGGGCGGGCTGGATCGAACGGGCCAGGCAGCGGCAGGCCAGGCGGCAGCAGAACCTGCCGGACATCCGGGAGGAGGACAAGGCCCTCTATGTGAAGAAGGCTAAAGCCGTCCTGCCGCCGAAGATCGAATGCTATGCAAGGCGCATGGGGGTAGTCCCCACGGGCCTTACCGTGACATCGGCCAGGACCCGCTTCGGCAGCTGTTCCGGGAAGAACCGGCTGTCCTTCTCCTGGCGGCTCATGGCCTATCCCGAGGCGGCTATCGACTATGTGGTGGTTCACGAGCTGGCGCATATTCGCTACAAGGACCACAGCCGGGCGTTCTACGGGTTTATCGAATCCGTTTTGCCCGACTATCGGGACAGAATCAAACTTCTTAAGGGCACCCAGGAGGCATAGGATGAAGAAGGTGTATTTTGCCGGTTCCATTCGGGGCGGGCGGCAGGATGCGGCGCTGTACGGAGAGATGATCTCCTTTCTGGAGGAACGGGGCTGCCGGGTGCTGACGGAGCACGTGGGCCTTGAATCCCTGCAAGCGGAGGGGGAGAAGACCATGACCGAGGAAGAAATATTCCAAAGAGACATGGCCTGGCTCACGGAAAGCGATATTGTAGTAGCAGAGTGCACCACCCCGTCCCATGGCGTGGGGTACGAGCTGGGCCGCGCCCGGGAGATGGGAAAGCCCGTCCATATCTTCTATGATCTGAATCGCGGCCGGCTTTCCGCCATGCTGGCGGGGGACAGCCGTTTTATCCTGCATCCCTATTTGGCAAAAGAGGAGATCTTCGAAACACTGGATCGGATCGCCCGCGGATAAAGGAGACCGAACGAACGTTGAAACGGACGCTGAAAAACGGTATAGCGTGGCTGCTCCTGCTGCTGTTGCTGGCGGGCGGCTGCGCTGCGCCTTCGCCCCAGGGGACCCATGAACGGATACCTTCGCCTACGTCCGCCCTGACGGAGCAGCTGCCCGATCCTCAGGCGAAGGGCGGCAGCGCCGAGGGGATCAGGCTCCAATTCACCGAGGTCCGTTCCTCCGGGGATTGGGAGGGCGCCTACGACGGCTGCCCGTCCGAGGACTGGTTCGAGCTCTATAACGCCGGGACCAAAGCTATAAATCTGGGGAATTTGTATATCACCAACGATCCCGAGAAACCCAACCAGCACCGGCTGCCCAAGGCCAACGTGGAACCGGGGCAATACCTCGCTGTCTGCTGCTGCGAAAGGGAGGGCCACCCTTCCGTGCCCATGGGCATCGCCCGCAGCGGCGAGACCCTGTACATTTTTACTGGCGGCCTGAAGGAGGTTTGTCGGATCACCGTGCCGCCCCTGGAGCCGGAAATCAGCTGGGGGTATCTGGATGGGATTTGGGGTTATTGCACGGAGCCTACTCCAGGCCGGGCCAACGCAAAGATATTCGACACCCTGGAACCGATGCAGACGGACGCTTTGAGCCTGAGCGTTTCTGAACTGTTGATTTCGGGCAAGTATACGGCCGTGACTCCCGACGGGAGCTACAGCGATTTCGTGGAGCTCCACAACGATACCGACAACCCCGTTTCGCTGAAAAACTGGTATCTTTCCGACAGCGAGGACAATTTGGACAAGTGGGCTTTTCCGGACGTGACGCTGGACGCTGACGGATACCTGCTGGTGCTGCTGGGCGGGGACGGCACGCCCAGGGCGGATGGACTCCTGCAAGCCGATTTCTCAGTGAACCGCCGGGAGAAAGTGATTCTGTACGATGCCGACGCCCTGACCTATTCTGTATTTCCCCTGCCCGAATCCATCCGTTCCGACGTATCCGTAGGCCAAGACGGGGCGTACTATCTTTGCCCCACGCCGGGACGGGCCAATGGCCCCGCCTCCTACACCGCTTCTGACGGGGGCTGTTACGAGTATGCGGGCGTGTTTATCAGCGAGGTCTGCGCCTATGCGGGGGCGGGAAACAACGATTGGATAGAGCTGTACAACGCCACCGGTGAATCTGTGTCCCTCAGCGGCTGGCGGCTGGGGAAGGACCGGGAAGGGGAGAGGACACTCACCCTTTCCGGCACCATTGCGCCGGGGGGATACGCTGTGTTCGAGACCACCGCTCACGAGGAGCGCCAAAAGGAGGGCGTCGGCGAATTCGGCTTGTCTACGGCCGGGCAGACCCTGTATCTGGTGGACGACGGGGGACGGCTCCGGGACGAATTCGCTACGGGCGTGCTGGAGCCTGAGCGCAGTTCCGGCCGCATCGAGGGCAACGGCAGCGTCGCCCGAGTCTTCTTTACGAAGACCACCAAGGGCGCCCGCAACAGCGATCAGTACGCTCTGGGCTACGCCAAAGCCCCCGTTTTCTCGGAGACCGGGCTCTATCAGACGGACCCCTTCGAGCTGGTTTTGACCTCCGGAGAGGGCGCGATCATACGATACACCACCAACGGCAGCGAGCCCACGGCCGCTTCCACAGTGTATACGGAACCCATCTCCATCAAGAAGAACACCGTCGTTCGGGCCTTCGCCCAGGAGGATGGACTGCTGGACAGCGAGATCGTGACCTACACCTTCCTGTTCACGGAACCCCACCAGCTGCCGGTGGTCTGCGTCTCTCTGAAGCCCAAGGACCTGGAGGCTTTGGCCTCCGCCCGGTCCAAGGTGTCCGCCAGCAAGGAGCAGCGCAAAGGGTATTTCAGCTACTATGAGGGCGGGAAGCTCTCCACCCAGTTTCCGGCGGACTTCAAGACCAAAGGCGCGGGGACGCTGGGGTACGAGCAGCTGTCCCTGACTATCCATCTCAGAGGGAAATACGGCCAGGGCAGCGTCACCTATCCGTTCTTCAAGGAGTATGGCTGGCGGGAATATACCTCGCTGTGCATCCGCAATTCCGGGCAGGACAATTCCTCCGCCCGCATCCGGGATTCCTATGCCGCCCGTCTGTGCTTTGGCTTGAATATCGACGTAGCGGTCACCCGACCGGTAGCCGTGTACATCAACGGCAAATACTACGGCCTCTACGACCTCAACGAGGACCAGAACGACGATTATCTTGAAAGCCACTTCGGCGTGGACAAGGGGAAGGTGGAGATCATTCGCTACAATTCCCGGCTGGTCAAGGGGACGAAGACGGACTGGACCCGGGTCATCAACTACGCCAAGAGCAAGAACCTGTCGAAGGATGCTGTGTATGAATCCTTCATTCAATGGGTGGACCCGGATTACTTCATCGACTATCTGGTGTGCTCCATATACCTCAGCAACGGGGACATGGCCAATCAGAAGTATTGGCATACCACGGACAACGCTATACGCTGGCGGGCTATCTTCTATGACTTCGACTACGCCATGGGCTACAACGACGGCTCCGTGAAGCGCAGCCTGCTGAAAAACTTCTTCAGTATGGACGGGACACCCACCGCTTCCGACACCCTCTATACCTACATCCCGGCGGCGCTGGTGCAGAACGCAGGCTGGCGGGAGAAATTCATAGAACGGTATGTAGAGCTGACGGTGACCACCTTTGCACCGGAACGAGCCGCGCGCATCCTCCAAGAGCTGAAGGACGAGATGGCCCCCGAGATGCAGCGGCATATCGCCCGCTGGAAACGGCCCTCCTCTTACGCTAAGTGGGAAGCGAACGTGGATCATATACAGAAGTGGATGGAACAGCGCCCCGCCTACGCGCTGGAGAACCTGCGCAAGCACTTCAATTTGAAACAGAGCTATATCGACGAACTGGTAGCTAAGTACACGCCGGCAGATTGATAAAACCCATACAAAAAACGGACGCGGTGTGCCCGCGTCCGTCCATCTTTTTTGGGGAAACAATCAGGCCCAGATGAACCAGATCAGCAAATAGCCCGTGATCACCGCGGCCAGGGTGAAGGGCACGCCGTACTTCATGAAGGTTCCGGCCTTCACTTCGTACCCCTCCCGGCGAAGGATGCCGATGCCGGCAATATTGGCGGAGGCGCCGATGGGGGTCAGGTTCCCGCCCAGGGTGGCGCCGCACAGGAGGCCGTAGTAGAACAGCTTGGGGCTGATGGCCACGCCGCCGGCAGAGGAAAGGTCGGCGGCCAGCACCGCCACCACAGGCAGCATGGTGGTGGTGTAGGGGATGTTGTCGATGAAGGCGGACAGGAGCACGGACACCCACACGATCACGCTGTAGACCAGGAACAGATCGCCCCGGGTGCCGCCGCCGTTGAGCTTGGCGATGGTCTGTCCCAGCAGGTCGATGACGCCGGCCCGGGAGATACCGCCGATGATGACGAACAGGCCCATGAGCAGGATGATGGTATAGTAGTCGATCTCCTTCAGGGCGCTCTTTACGGTGGAAGCGTTCTTGTTCTTCACAAAATCACGGATAAGGCCGATCACGAAGAAGCCCACGCAGATGAGACCGTTGGTGATGTCCGGCTTATAGAACTGGCCGGGCTGTGCGCCGTTCTTATAGGGGATGAAGGACACGCCGATGAGGCAGACGAGGGTGCTGAGGAGCAGCCAGGTGGGGAACAGGTCCTCCACACGGGTACGCTCATGCATGTTCACCGGGTCGTTCTCGTGCCGGAACATGAAGAGCAGCACCAGAGCGCTCATGATAGCTCCCAGCTCCACCACGAAGAACATGCCCATGCGGCCTTCGTCCACGAAGAAGTCCAAAAAGTCCAGGTTGGCGGCTTTGGCGAGCAGGATGCTGGTGGTGTCGCCCACCAGCGTGGCCGCGCCCTGCAGGTTGCTGGAAACGGCGATGCAGATGATGGGGGCCACCGGGGAGATGTGGAGCTTCCGGCACATGGCCAGGGCCACCGGCGCGATCATGAGCACGGTGGCGACGTTGTCCACGAAGGCGGAGATGAACCCGGCGAACAGGGACAGGGACAAGACCGCCCACTTGACGCTGGGGGTCTTATCCACCAGCACGTCCGCCATGAGCTGAGGCATCTTGGACTCGATGAACAGATACACCGTGCCCATGGTGCCTACGATCATCATGATCACGTTCCAGTCGATCTCCTTCAGAGCTTCCAGGGGCGAATAGGCGTAGCCGGGGAACAGTCCCGTGGAGCCCACGATCACGAAGATCAGGGCGGAGATGACGGCGGCGTGGGGCCGGATCTTTTGAAAAGCCATCATCACCACGTAGGTCACGGCGAAGAGGATGAGGGCAAACAGGGTGATGGTCTCCATGAAGAGGCCTCCTTTGCATTTTCTACTGCCTATACCTTACCATATTTTGTGAGCGCTTTCCAGCCCCCGGATGCAGGAAATCGCGCAAAAAAAGAGATAAAATTGCACGCCTTTCGGGGGAATAGTCTATCGTGGATAGACTGAGACTATTTATAGGCGCTGTCTGAGCATGAAAAAGCCGCCCCGAAGGGCGGCGGAAAGGGTCAGGCAGCCTTCTTCCGGCGGAACAAAAGAAGCGCTACGGCCAGCGTAACGAGGGCTACACCGCCCACCACAGCGGCGATGACGCCCCGATTGGAGACTGTGGGGAGCTCTTCAGGGGCCTCGTAGCCCGAGGGCACGGCCGCCTTCTTCTCGCCGGACAGCTGGTCGTTGGCGGGGTCGTCCAGGCAGAACCACTTGTTGCGGATGCCGTAGACATAGGAGACGTACCCCCACTGCCGGCCCTGCTCGTCGGTATAGAGCTGCTCCGCCGTCAGGTCCAGATTGCCCATCTGCAGGGGATTGGGTGCGCCGGGGTATTCGTACAGGTACACGCTCTTGCATTCCATCGTCATGGTGTTCGTCGGGGTCGTGATTCTGTCGGCGTGTTCCTCCCGGAAAGCGATGTGGTCGTATTGGACCATGGTGTACCCCAGGGGCGCCCAAGCTCCATGCCGCTCCGAAAAGCCCCAGACGATGCCCTGCTTGTCCGTGTAGGTCCACTGGCAGTAGAACGCGGCTCCGTTTTGCAGGGTCTCTGCCACGGTGCCGCCGGGGGCAGTGTAAAGGTTCAGTGAGCCGTCGGGTCCGTCAGCCAGGTACGTGCGGCCCTCCCGATGCTGGCACTCCTTCTGGTGGGTCCGATAGAAGCCGTTGTCCGGCTCCACGATCACGTCGGCGAAGGCCAGGGACGGCAGCAGCAACAGCAGGGCGAACGCCAAGGCAAGGATTCTTTTCATGGATAGATACCTCCTTTAGATCAGTTGGTTCAATACAAAGCCCAGGGAGAAGGACAGGGTGTTGGCGATCAGGGAGAAGCGGTACGGCCGCTCATAAAGGCCGCTGTACCGGTACAGGAGCCCTTCCGCCGCCACGGCCCCCAGCTCCAGGGCCGCAACCGGGAGCCAGCCCTCCGGCAGGAAGCTGTGGAGCAGCACCACCGGTGGGTTGGTGATCAGGTTCACCAGGGCGCAGAGGAGCAAAGCTTTGCCCCGCTTGCCCGTGCTCAGGGCGAAGGCGCATTCGATGATCTCCGTAAGCACAAGGGACAGAAGCAGGGAGAGGACCAGCTCATCCATGGGCGGCCTCCTTCCGAAGGCCTGCCCACAGCAGCCCCAGGCTCAGCAGCACCAGCCCCGCCCAGGCGTAGCCGGGCAGGACGAAGGAAAGGCCAGCGAATCGGGGCAGCATCCCTACGAACAGGGCGCAGGTCAAAAGCCCGAAGGCGGTCCCCTTGGCGCCGGGCAGGCGCCGGGCCGCTTCCAATAGGGTCAGGGGCATGGTCATGTTGAACAGGAACAGGGAGAGCAGCGTCACGTACCCCCGGGGCAGGAGCAGCAGCGCCGCCGCCGCGCCCAGGGACAGGGCTGCCGTTCGCCGAAGCCCCAAGCGGTCCCCCAGGAAGCCGCCCGCGGCCTTGCCCAAAGCGAGGCACAGCACCGGCACCAGGCCGGGCAGGTCGGGAAGCTCCGGGGAGAAGGCGCCGCCGCTCAGCATCGAGCGCAGGGTCACCACCAGGAACAGGCATACGAGGGGCAGACGATCCCCCTTCGGCAGGGAGACGGACAGAGGCGCGTTCGAAGATGCCAGCGCGTCTTTTCCGATCACCAGGCCAGCGCCCGTCAGGATCAGGAGCAGGGGCATGGCCCAGCCGCAGCGAAGGAGCAGGGGCCCGCCCGCCGTGCCCAGATACAGCCCAACGGCCCCGGGGGACACGAATACGCCCAGGGGCGCGGCCCTGTCGCTTTCGTTCAGCACCTCCAGACCGCCGCCCACGTGGAACATTCCGTTTCCTACACCGCAGAGGACGGCAGCCAGCAGGGGAGAGTCCGTCGGCAAGAAGCTCATAGCCACCAGACCGCAGCCGACGGCGGCAAAGGGCAGATTCCGGTTCAGCCTGTCCGCCAGCAGCCCCAGGGGCAGCTGCAGTGCAAAGGCGCAAGCGTTGTAGAGGACCATCCACAGCCACCAGCCGGCGTCAAGGCGCAGCCGCCCGAAGAAGAGGGCGGCGCAAGCCATGTCCACGCAGAAATGGGTGACGGACAACAGGGTCAGCTTCTTCACGGCGCACCGTCTCCTTTCGTATATAATACCGGCAGGGGCAAGAAAAGGTTGCAAAACGATTTTGGGGATTGTACAATGATCGTAAGGCCTGTGCCTGCATTATATCAGAACGAAGCGAGGTCAGCAATTCATGAATCAGAAGTACAGCAACTCTATCGGCGTTCTCGTCCCGGAAGTGATGCTCCCGCCTAAGGGAACGGATATGATGAAGTGGGCCGTGGTGGCCTGCGATCAGTTCACCTCCCAGAAGGAGTATTGGGAGGAAGCCCGCCGGATCATCGGCGACGCCCCCTCCACGCTGGATCTGATCCTGCCGGAGGCGTATCTGGGCAGCCCCGACGAGCCGGAGCGCATCGCCGCCATCAAGGCCAACATGAAGGAGTATCTTGCTAAAGGGATCCTGCAGAAGCAGCCGGAGGGCTTCGTGCTCATCGAGCGCACCGCTAACGGCAACACCCGCCACGGCCTGGTCATGGCCCTGGATCTGGAGAAATACGACTATTCGAAGGGTTCAGGCACACTGATCCGCGCCACCGAGGGGACCATCGTCTCCCGCATCCCGCCCCGCCTGAAGATCCGGGAAGGCGCGGCGGTGGAGCTGCCCCATATCCTGGTGCTGATCGACGACCCGGAGCGGACCGTCATCGAGCCCCTGGTCAAGAAGGCGGCGGAGTTCCCCTGCCTCTACGACACCGACCTCATGCTGGGCGGCGGCCACATCTGGGGCCGTCTGGTGGCGGGGGAGGAGGACGTTCAGAACGTCATTGCGGCCCTCACCAAGCTGGCCGACAAGGAAGCTTTCGAGAAGAAGTACGGCGATCATCCCGTGCTCCTCTTCGCCATGGGCGACGGCAACCACAGTCTGGCCACCGCCAAGGCCAACTGGGAGAAGATCAAGGCGACCCTGCCGGAGGACGAGCGGGTCGATCATCCCGCCCGGTACGCCCTCATCGAACTTAACAACGTCCACGACGAGGGCATCGTTTTCGAGCCCATCCATCGGGTAGTCTTCGGTGTGAACGGCAGGATCTTTATCGACGCGCTGATCAAGAAGCTGGCGGAGCAGAACGAAAACGTTCAGGTGCTCCCGGTGGCCAGTGAAGCTGTGGGCGGCGAAAAGCACATCATCCCCTTCTTCTATGAGGGCGTGGAGGGCACTCTTGTGGTCAGCGGTCCCGCGGCGCAGCTGGCCGTGGGCACCCTGCAGAACGCCATCGACGCGGTGCTCAAGGAACTGGGCGGCGAGGTGGACTACATCCACGGGGACGACGTGGTGAAGGACCTCGCTCAAAAGCCCAACGCCGTGGGCTTCCTGCTTCCCACCATGCAGAAGGGCGAGCTGTTCTCCACCGTTGTCTACGACGGCGCCTTGCCCCGCAAGACCTTCTCCATGGGCGAGGCCGCCGAGAAGCGGTACTACCTGGA
>CAMHDC010000025.1 GCA_946183765.1 uncultured Clostridia bacterium
CCGATGGGCACGGAGGGGTCGATGATCTGGGGGATCACCAGCATGCGCTTGCGGATCTCAGATTGGAGCTCGTCCTCCCGGGCGGTGAGGGCGTTCATCTCGTCGGCCATGGCGGTGACCTGCTTCTTGGTCTCCTCCGCCTCGTCCCGCTTGCCCTGGCCCATGAGCATGCCGATCCGCTTGCTGATCACGTTGCGCTGGTTGCGCAGGTAGTCGCAGCGGGTCACGGCCTCCCGATACTCCTTATCGAGGGCGATCACCTCGTCCACCAGGGGGAGCTTCTCGTCCTGAAACTTCTTTTTGATGTTCTCCCGGACCAGATCGGGGTCCGTGCGCAGCAGTTTGATGTCTATCATATGTTTACATCCTTTCCGGGGCCTGGATGCCCAGCAGATTCAATCCGATTTCGATGGTTTGCCGCGCCGCGTCGGTGAGCGCCAGGCGGGCCGTCCGTTCCGCTTCGTCCTCCGCCATGATGCGGATCTCGTAGTAGAACTTGTTCATGGCGGTGCACACGGCCATGACCGCCCGGGCGACGAGGTAGGGCTCGTACTTGTCCGCGGCGGCCTTCACGGCGGCGGGGAAGCCGTCGATGGCCTTTAGGAGCGCCAGGGAATAGGGGTCAGAGAGCAGGGAGGCGTTGAGCTTGTCCCGATCGTAACCGCCGGCCTTGCGCAGCACGGAGCAGCACCGGGCGTGGGTGTACTGGGCGTAGGGGCCCGTCTCCCCGTCGAAGTTCAGCACCTTGTCGTAGCTGAAGACCACGTCCTTGATCCGGGAGTTGTAGAGCGCCCCCCAGATCACCGCGCCCACGCCCACGGCTTCCGCCGCGGACCGCTTGTCCTCCAAATCGGGGCTCTTCTCACAGATGATCTCGTAGGTCTTCTCCACGGCCGCGTCCAGCACGTCGTCCAGATACAGCACCTTGCCCTCCCGGGTGTGGAAGGCGCCGCCCTCCATGCTGACCATGCCGAAGTTCACGTGGACGCAGTCCTTGACCCAGTCCCGCCCCATGAGCTCCAGGACCTTGAAGATCTGCCTGAAATGCAGGTCCTGCTGGTAGGCCACCACGTACAGGAGCTTGGCAAAGTCGTAGGTCTCCTTCCGGTAGCAGGCGGCGGCCAGGTCGCGGGTGGCGTAGATGGTGCTGCCGTCGCTCTTCAAAATGATGCAGGGGGGCATATTCCATTCGGAAAGATCCACGATGGTGGCCCCCTTGTCCAGCTTGCTGATGCCCTTCTCCCGAAGCTCGTCGATGACGGGCTGCATCTTGTCCTCGTAGAAGGACTCGCCCGCCCAGCTGTCGAACCGGACGCCCATGCGCTCGTAGGTCTTCTTGACCTCCCGGATGGTGGCGTCCTTCATCTGCTTCCAGAGGGCCACGGCCTCCCCGTCGCCGATTTCGATCCGATGGAACCAGGCGCGGGCTTCACCGTCCATCTCGGGATGTTCCTCGGCCTCCTGATGGTAGCGGACGTACAGGTCCACCAGCTCCCGGATGCCGTATTGGTCCACGGGCTTGGTACCCCACTTCTTGTAGGCCACGATCATCTTGCCGAACTGGGTGCCCCAGTCCCCCAGATGGTTCACGCCCACGGGATCGTACCCCAGGTGCTTATAGATGCGGTACAGGGCGTTGCCGATGGCGGTGGAGGGCAGATGATGGAAGCCGAAGGGCTTGGCGATGTTGATGGAGGAATAGTCCAGCACCACGTGCCGGCCCTGCCCCTCACCGGACCCGCCGTAGGCTTTCCCCGCGTCCAGGACCTTCGCGAGCACATTTTGGGCCTGCTGCCCCTTCTCGATGAAGAAGTTAAGGTACGGCCCCACAGCCTCCGCCTTCTCGATGCCGGCGGGCAGCTCGATCCTCTCCTTCAGCTCCGCGGCGATGGCGTTGGGGGCCTTGCGGAGGACCTTGGAGAGCTTGAAGCAGGGAAAGGCCACGTCGCCCATACTGGGGTTCTTGGGCGTCTCCAGCAGCCCCGCCAGCTCCTCCACGGGCAGGTCCACGCACCCCTTCAGGGCGGCGGCCACAGCGTCGGTATAGTTCATAGGGTTCTCCTTCCTATGTCGCTTGAATTCATAACTTAAACAGTATAGCAGATACTTTTCCAAAAGAAAACAGAGGATTTCAAAAAATCCTCCGTGATTCTTTCACAAAACGGCGTTATCCCTCGTGCACCTCTACGGACAGATATTTGTTCCGCCGGGCGGCGTCCTTGAACACCCGCAGAAAATACTGCCCGCAGGGGCTGCCTGTTCCGGTGAGGACCAGGCGGGTGGGGGTGGAGACGTCCGTGAGGCAGTCGTGGAGGGCGTCCAGGTTCCGGCCGAAATACGCGGGGAAAGCAAGCTCCCGTGTGAGGTAGTCGTAGACCGCCTCAGGGGTGCCGAGCCGTTCAAAATCACACAAAACCAGCATGGTTCATTCCTCCCCGTAGAGCAAGGTGAAGCTTTCGTAGTGGTCGTCGGTGTAGTAGACAAGGCCGTCGCTGGAATAGATGATGCGCTTGGCGCCCCTGGATCGCTTGCCTACGGTGTCGATGTCGCATTCGTAGTAGGTGCGGCCCTTCTTCTTAGGCAGAAGCCCCTCGTAGTTGCCGAAATAATCCCCGCCGATGGCCGCGCCGCGGCGGTAATACTCCACCTCGCCGCTGTCCCAGCCCAGCTTCTGGGCTTCCTTCTTGGTGATGAAGTGGGGCGGCAGCTCCCCGTAGAGATGCAGATACAGAGCCACCCGGTCCCTGTCGTCGTAATCTTCCCCGTACTGTACCGGGCATTCGGTGGGGGCGGCGGTGGGCCTGGCCGTGGGCTTCGACTCGTACGTGGGCGCCGGGGTGCTGGCCTCAGGCGCGTCCGTCAGCAGGACGAGGCTGAAATCCATGGGTGCTTCCGTAGGGGCGGCGGTGGCCGGGGGGGCCGTCAGCTGGACGAACTCCGTCTGGGCGGGCCGAGGCGCGCAGCCCACGAGCAGCAACAGTATGAGCGTCAGGGACAAAACCTTTTTCATGCCCCCAGTATACACCCCGGGACCCCATTGTGCAACGGGCGAAATCATAGTATACTGTACGCAAACCATTCGAGGGGAGGACGGCCATGAAAAAGAGCGTGACGCTGCTGTTGGCACTGCTGTTGCTGCTGTCCCTGCTCCCGGGCTGCGGGGGACAGGCGGAGCAGGTGACCCGCACGGACTACCTGCTGGACACGGTGGTCACCCTGACCCTCTACGGGGCCACGGAGGCGGATCTGGACGCGGCCTTCCGGGAAATACGGCGGCTGAGCGACCTCCTGGACGCCTATTCGCCCTTCAGCGATCTGGGCTGGGTGCAGGCGGCGGCGGGGATCAAGCCTGTGGCCGTTTCCCCCGAGACCATGGAGCTGCTCCTTTTCGCCAAACAGATGCATGAGAGAACGGGCGGGTATCTGGACGTGACCGTGGGCCCCCTCATCGACCTGTGGAACATCCGAAACGGGGGGCACTATCCCACGGGCGGAGAGCTCTCCGCCGCTTTAGAGTTGCTGGGCATGGACGATCTTCTTCTGGACGAGACGGCCGGCACGGCGTATCTCGTTCGCCCCGGCATGCGGCTGGATCTGGGTGCGCTGGCCAAGGGGTATATCGCGGATAAGGTGAAGGCGCTGCTGCTGGAGAGAGGCGTGAAAAGCGGGGTCATCGACCTGGGCCGGAATATCCTGCTCATCGGCGAAAAGCCGGGCGGCGCGGCCTTTTCCATCGGCGTCCAGAGCCCCATGAATGCCGGGGACCTGCTGCGGGTGCTCTCGCTTCGGGATATGAGCCTGGTCACCTCCGGCACCTACGAGCGATACTTCGAGCAGGACGGCAAACGGTATCACCACGTGCTGGACCCCTTCACGGGCTTCCCGGCGGACACCGATCTTTCCGCCGTCACCGTCCTCTCCGACAGCTCGTTGTGGGGCGACGCCCTGTCCACGGCCTGCCTGCTGTTGGGCGTGGACGACGGCCTGAAGCTCATAGACTCCATCTCGGACGCCGAAGTCCTCTTCGTTCGCACCGACGGCACGGTGGTCACGTCTTCCGGGTTTCCCCAAAAATAGGAAACGGGCCGGGTAAACCACGGCCCTTTCGACGAATAGATGCGTTGATCCATGCAGAGGAGAGGCTTGCCTCTCACGTTTTTTAGTCCATCAGCGGCCGTTGGACGCTGACGATCTCCCCGTCCCGGATATACACCCGGGGCACCCGGGGGGTGATGAGGCAGGTGACCTCGTAGCCGATGGTCCCGATGAGGTCCGCCACGTCGTCCGCCGTGATCTCGTCGCCGCCGTCCCGGCCGAAGATGGTGACGGTGTCGCCCACCTGCGCTTCCGGCACTTTCGTCACGTCGATCATGAACTGGTCCATGCACACCCGGCCCAGGATGGGGCAGCGGACGCCCCGGACCAGCACCTGGCCCCTGTTGCTGAGGAGCCGGTTGACCCCGTCGGCGTACCCGGCGGAGACCGTGGCCACCTTCGTTCCGGGCTGGGCCACGCAGGTGCAGCCGTAGCTCACGGGGGTGGGCTCCGTGACGGTCTTCAAAAAGCTGATGTGGGATTTGAGGGCCATGACGCCCTTTACTCCGCCGATGAGGGAGAGGTCCACTTCGTCGGAGGGCTTGAGCCCGTAGAGGATGATCCCCTCCCGGACCATGTCGAATTTCTCCGGCATCTCGATGAGCCCGGCGCTGTTGTCGAGGTGCTTCAGGGGAATCGCAATGCCCCGCTTCTCCAGGGCCGCCGTCATAGCCTTGTATCGCCGGGTTTGTTCGTTAGCATAGGTCTTGTCGGCACAGTCGGCCTTGGCGTAGTGGCTGAACACGCCCAGGAGCTTCCCGCCGGGGAGCTTCGTCAGCGCCTCGATCTCGTCCAAACTCTGCTCGGTGCAGGCGAACCCGATGCGGCCCATGCCCGTGTCCAGGGCGATATGGTAGGGGATGGTCTTTCCGTGGGCGGCCCCGTATGCGCATAAAGCCTTGCCGTATGCAAAGGAGGGCACCGCCGCTTCGATGTCGTACCGGGCGATGGCTTCAAAGTCGCTCTCCGGCGTGGGGGCCAAAAGGAAGATGGGCGTCTCGATGCCCGCCTTGCGAAGCTCCACCGCCTCGTCCGTCATGGCCACGGCGAACCGGTCCGCCTTGCCCTCCAAGAGCTTCGCCGCTTCCACGGCCCCGTGACCGTAGGCGTTGGCCTTGATGACCGCGGCCAAAAGCACCTCGTCCGGCAGATGCCGCCGGGCCGCTGTAAAGTTATGGAGCATGGCGTCCAGATCGATCTCACACCAGGTCCTCAGCGTATCACAAACCGTCATTTCCCAAACCTCGTTCGCTTCATATCCTTGATACTGTATCACCACGCCCTCGGATTGACAAGGCCCAATGATTGTGATACCGTACAAAAATAAACGAAAACAAGCGAGCATACATCGGAATGGTTTTTTCTTCCCTGACTTTTTTGTGTCTGTTCCTGCCCGTGGTGGTGGGGCTCCATGGCCTGGTGAAAAACGGCACGGCGCGCAACGCCATCCTGCTGGCGGCGTCGCTCCTGTTCTATGCCTGGGGGGAGCCGGTGTGGATCGTGGCCATGCTGTTCGCCACCGCCGTGAACTATATTTGCGCCCGCGTCATCGTGAATGCGAAAACGAAGGGCGGCAAAAAGCTCGCCCTGGTCGTGGGGATCCTGATCAGCCTGGCGGCCCTGGTGTACTTCAAGTACGCCGCCTTCCTGGTGAACAACTTCTGCGCCCTGGCGGGCCTTTCGTTCCGGATGGCCCAGCCCAAGCTTCCCATCGGCATCTCCTTCTATACCTTCCAGATCATCACCTACACCGTGGACGTGTACCGGGGCAAGGCGCCGCTGCAGAAGAACCCCCTGTGGCTGCTGCTCTACGTATCCCTGTTCCCCCAGCTCATCGCCGGGCCCATCGTCCGCTATATCGACGTGGCCGCCGCCATCGAGGATCGGAAGGTCACGGCGCAGGGCATGGGCGAGGGCTTCTTCCGCTTCTCCCTTGGCCTGGGCAAAAAGGTGCTCCTGGCCAACCTTTGCGGGGAGGTGCTGGAGAGCCTGCCGATCCCGGCGGAAATGTCCTTCTTCTCCGGCTGGCTGGCTGCGGCTTTGTACCTTCTGCAGCTGTATTTCGATTTCTCCGGGTATTCGGAGATGGCCATCGGCCTGGGCCGCATGCTGGGGTTCCGGTTCCTGGAGAACTTCGACGCGCCGCTGGTGTCCCAAAGCGTCTCCGAGTTCTGGCGCCGCTGGCATATCTCCCTGGGCACCTTCTTCCGGGAGTACGTGTACATCCCCCTGGGCGGCAACCGGGTGAGCCGGGGCCGCTGGATATTCAACATGGCGGTGGTCTGGGGCCTTACGGGCATCTGGCACGGAGCCAACTGGAACTTCCTCCTCTGGGGCCTTTACTGGGGCTTCTTCATGGTGCTGGAACGGACCGTTCTGGAGAAGCCGCTGGCGCGGACGCCCCGCTTCGTCAAGCATATCGTCACGGTGATCCTGGCGCTGGTGGGCTTCGTATTCTTCCGGAATGAATCCTTCGCCGATATCTCCCTCCAGCTCAGGGCCATGTTCGCCCCCTGGCGGGTGGCCCTGTCCGATCCCTACGCCGTGTACGCGGTGAAGAACAATCCTCCGCTGCTGATCGCCTGTGTCCTTTGCTGCCTGCCTCTGCGCAAGACGGCGGAAGCCTGGTTCAAGCGCCGGCGGGAGGCGGGGAAGCGGAACGCCCTGCGGCCCTACGGCAAGGTTTTGCTGGCCCTGGGGATCACGGCCCTGTCCCTTATGTTTCTGGTGGGGCAGAGCTTCAATCCGTTCCTGTATTTTCGGTTCTGAGGGAGGCGGCAGATGACCGGAAGAGGAAAGAAAAACAGGATCCTGCTGGCGGCGGCCTGCCTGGTGCTGCTCCTGCTGCTGGCGGCCGCTGTCTACGAGCTGCTGCTGCCTGCCGGCCCCGTGTTCTCCGAGCGGGAGAACCGGATGCTGACGGAGCGGCCCGCGTTCTCCTGGAAGACCTTTTTTGACGGCAGCTTTGCGGACGATCTGGAAAAATATCTGGCCGATCGGTTCCCCGGCCGCATGGGCTTCATAGACTTCACCCGAAAACTCAGGCAGGTGGGGAGCCTGGCCACCTGGGAGGACTATGCCCGGGTCGCCGAAAGCGACGTGGCGGATATGCAGGATCAGCCGGACGTGGAGGAACTGCCCATGGTCACGCCCCGGCCCACCCGGACCCCGGCGCCCACGCCCACGGCTACGCCTGTTCCGACCCCGGCGCCTACGCCCGATCCTATGGCCACGCTGACGCCCACGGATACCCCGGAACCCACGGCGACCCCCGTTCCCACGCCCACGCCCCGGCCCACCAAGCCGCCGGCCAACGCCAACGACTTTCCCGTAGAGCTTCGGGTGGATATAATCGACGGGACGGAGAAGCGGCGGTCCTTTGCCTATATGCGCTACAAGATCAAGCAGCAATGCTCCCTGTTCGACGCGTATGCATCCCTGCTGCCGGAGGACGGCATCTTTGCCCTCACCATCGTCCCCAACGCATCCCGGGCCAACGTGCTGCTGCTGGTACAGGACCCCAAGGGCATGGTCTCGGAGGTGGAGCCCTTCATTCACGCCATGACGGCCGACAACGTGGCCGCTCTCTCCACGGCGGATATCCTGTCGGCGCCCATGCTGGCGGGGGAGTACGTATATTTCCGTTCCGATATGCACTGGACGCCCTACGGGGCCTATCTGGTGGTTTCCAGGATGCTGGAAGAGGCGGGAGAGACCCTGCCGCCCTACGACGCCTTTCCCAAGACACAGGAGTATCCCTTCCTGGGCACCCTCTATCGGGACTCCCTCAACAAGCAGATGGAGGCCAATCCGGACACCCTGGATATCCTGACGCCCATCCACCCGGTGCGGGTGCGCCGGTACACCAGCCCTGAGAAGTATGACGAAGTGCCTTTCATCAACGACAACGCCAGTCCCCGGGATAGGTACACGGTGTATCTGGGCGGGCCCAAGGGGAACTGGACCGTGGTGGAGCGCACGGACGTCCCGGAGGATTCCTTCGAAAAGACTTGCCTCGTGATCTCCGATTCCTACGGCCTGTGCGCCATGCCCTTCTTTGCCCAGGCGTACGACCGGGCCATCCTCTACGACGCCCGGTATTACGAAAGGTACGTCATGGGCGCGGTGTCGGGCCTGATCGAAAGCTGGGGCGTCCAGGACATCTACATGATCCTGGGGGACGTCCATTTCTCCGAAGAGACCTTCTGCAGGCTCTGCAACGCGGAATTTTGATCCAAACAAAGCAGCCCCTTCCGAAAAGGAGGGGGCTGTTTTTGTTTTCGCATGCTGTTGCTTACAGGCTGAAATCCGGGGCGTTGTCCCGCTGATAGGAGCACCAGTTGCCGTTTTCGATGAGCTCCTCCCGGGCGAGGAGCAGCAGGAGCGATTCGTCCTGGCCGTAGACGGACAGGCGGTCCAATATCTTCTGGTAGAAAGCGGCCATCTTCACGTGGTCCTCCACACCCCGGGACAGGGACAGCTTTCCGTAGTAGTTGGAGATGAAGAGGGTGGCCGCCGAGATGCTCCCCAGCACCAGCTTCAGCAGCGTCCGATAGCTCTCCGCTTCCGGGATGGCCCCCTGACGGGGCAGGAGGCCGCCGTACAGCACCTCGAACACCAGGGCGAGCAGGTACAGCACGATACTGACGAACAGGGCCGCGCCCACCACCCGGCCGCTGACGCGCAGCTTGGTCCGGGCCTTCTTCTGGGCTTTTTGATGATAGTTGCGCTGATCCTCCGGCCAGCAGGAGCGGATGTCGTGCCCCTCCTTCGGCGCTTCGCCCGTGCCCAGGACGGTGATGGCCATGGCGATCCAGGGCGTCTCCTCCTGCTGGCTCCAGGGCAGCAGGGTGACGGCCTCCCGCCGGACGCCGGCGTAGCGCAGAAAGCCCTGGGCCCGCAGGCTCTCCGCCAGCACCCGATACTCGAGATACCGCCGGTGGCAGCTGGAGCGATAGGCGAACCGGGTCAGCACCCAGGCAAGGAGCAAGGCAAAGCCGCACACCAGAATGAGCCAGTGCAAGTTCGCCTCGTCGTACAGCAGGAAGGCGGCGGTGATCAGGGTGCTGAGCACGGCCAGCAGGATGAGGACGCGCCGATACACTTTAGCGAACCGCAGGCTCAGCCGGTCCGCCTGCTGATACACGGCCTCGATCCGATCCAAAAGGGGATCCTCCCCCCGGTCCTTGGGCAGCAGGGGATAGGCGTCGGCGGTATCGGTCTTGTCTGCCAGAGCATTGAACTCCTCCGTCCGGTCCATGAGCGCCTGCCAGGCGTCGCCATCCCCCAGCCGCCGCACAGCGCCCGGGACGTTCGCCGCCTGCTCAGTTCGGGGCGTGAAAAGATGGATCACCGCCGTGCAGGAGAAGAGGGGGGCGCTGTGGACGGGATGATAGGCGCCGTGGAGGGCGAAATCCACCGCCTCCGCGGTGCCGCAGCCGGCTTTCGTGCCGGGGCCGCCGTCCCACAGGGCCAGCAGCACGTGGCAGTGGGTGGCCACATAGATGCCCGCCTGCCGGTAGAAAAAGTCCCGATCGGGGGCGTCGGGCAGGGCTTCCGCGGCCGGGGTCACGAAGCTCTGCTCCGCCTGGGCCAAAAGGGTCCGGAAGCGCTCCAGCGCCGCTCCGGCGAAGTCCTTTTCGTATTCCTCCGCAGGGAGAGGCAGGGCCGCCGCCAGGGGGATGCCCAGGCTCAGAGCCGCCTCTGCGCAGAGCTGATCGGCCCCCTCGGCCAGGCTGTTGAGCATGACGATGGGGCTGTGGGGGTATCTTTCCCGCAGCCGTTCCAATTCCTGCTTCACCCCTGCGAGGAGGACGGGCCTGTCCTCGGGCCGGATGACCCGGTGGCCCGTGACCCCCACCGTCAGGGGGATGCGCTCAGTTTCCATATACCGCCATGCCGCCGCGCTCGACCAGGGCCGGGATGTTGCGGATGGCGTCTCGATCGTAGTCCTTGATCTCCTCGGACAGCTGGTCGTAGGGCACCAGGTAGGGGGAGGTCTTCTTTTCGGCGTTCCGTTCGCCCAGCTTCCAGCCCCGGCTCAGCCGTTCCTGCATCCAGGCCTCGTGCTCCAGCTCGGCCATGAACTCCACCAGCTCCGGCGGGAACTCCTTCACCGCGCCCTTCCGGCCCTTGGGCCCCAGGCGATAACCCACCTGCTCCAGCCGGTCGCAGATGTTCTGGGCCTGGCGGAGGTTGCTGTACTTGAGGTCGTCGGGCAGCTGGGAGAAGTCGGGGTAGTCCAGCGGCCGCTCCGGGTGGTCCT
>CAMHDC010000026.1 GCA_946183765.1 uncultured Clostridia bacterium
TGCGGCGTGAGATGGGCGCCGATATCGACGGCGCCTGCGGACAGCTGAGAAGGAGGGTGATCCATGAGATACAGTAGCCTTTCCGAGAAGGGCCGCCGCCCCAACAACGAGGACGTGGTGTTCACCCGCTTCGATCCCCGCTATCCCCTGATCGCCGCCGTTTCCGACGGCATGGGCGGTCACGCGGCGGGCGAGGTGGCCAGCCGCATCTCCATCGAGGCCCTGGACATGTGGACCAGGGAGCTGGTCGATGCGCCGCAAAACGTGCTGGTGGACGCCTTCTTCAACGCCAACGCCCAGGTGATCTCCGCTGCCGAGGAGGACCACAAGCTGTCCGGCATGGGCGCCACGCTGGTGGCCGCCATCTTCTATCACGATCATTTCATCACCGCCAACATCGGCGATTCTAGGCTGTATCTGGTGTCCTCCGGCGAGATCCGCCAGGTCACCTTCGACCACTCCTACGTGCAGGAGCTGGTGCGCCGCGGTTTCCTCACCGCTGAGGAAGCCCGGAATCATCCCAGGAAGAACGTGATCACCCGCTGCATCGGCTCCGAGGCTTCCTTCGAGCCGGATGTATTCTATACACGCTGGAATCCCAAGGATTTGGTCATCCTTTGTTCGGACGGTCTCTGCGACGCGCTGCGGGAGGAGGATATCCTCGCTCTCGTGCAGCAGAAGACTGAGTTGGACACACTCTGCCATGCACTGGCGAAGGCAGCCTACGATAAGGGCAGTGCCGATAACATCTCCCTGGTCCTAGTCCGTAACGAAGGGGGTGTTGAGCTGTGACACCGGATATCATCGACGGCAAATATCGCGTCATCCGTGAGGTGGGCAGCGGCGGAATGGCCCACGTCTACCGAGCCATCAATATGTCCTCCCGCAAGGTCGTCGCCGTGAAGATGCTGAAGGAGGAATACCTGAACGACAGAGAGTTTCTCCGCCGTTTCGAGCGGGAAGCCAAGGCCAGCCTCGCCCTGTCCCATGAGAACATCGTCCGCGCCTTCGGCGTGGGGGACGACAACGGCGTACCCTACATCGTATTGGAGTATGTAGAAGGCAAGACCCTGAAGGAACTGATCCAGGAGAGCCCCGGCGGACACCTGTCCGTGCAGCAAGCCATCGGCATCTGCAGCCAGATTTTGGATGCCCTCTCCTACGCCCATGCCAATGGGATCATCCATCGGGACGTGAAGCCCCAGAACGTGATCGTCACCGCCCGCGGCAAGGCCAAGCTGGCAGATTTCGGCATTGCCCGGGAAGTCACCGCCAGCACCGTGACTTTCACCGGGAAAAACGTGGTCGGTTCCGTACATTATATCTCCCCGGAGCAGGCTAAAGGACTGCCCGTGACGGAGGAAAGCGATATCTACTCCACCGGCATCTCCCTTTACGAGATGCTCACCGGTACCGTTCCCTTCATCGGCGATACTACGGTGGCTACGGCGCTGATGCATCTTTCCGAGACGCCTACACCGCCTCAGGAGCTGAATCCGGCCATTCCCCCCGCTCTCAACGATATCGTGCTCAGGGCTATCGAAAAGGACCCGCAGATGCGTTATTCCAGCGCTAAGCTCATGCGCTCCGATCTCATCCGGTCCCTGTCCCATCCCAACGGCACCTTTGCCCGGGACAGGGAATCCAAGGAGACGAAGACGCCCGGCCGACGCATGTCGCTTTCCGTATACGCCTGGATATCCATCTCCGTCTTCACGCCCATATTGGTGATCTTTTTGGCATATCTCGGCTTTGTGAACCACTGGTGCGCCGGCAAAGAAGTCGCAGAAGAAACCGTTCTGCCTACAGCCACTGCCAGTGCCAACGTGGCGAGCGTCACCGTGACGGCCCTTCCGGAGCAGACCGACATCCATCAGGCCATGCCTCTGGTAACGGGGCGTCGGCTGGACGACGCGCTTAAAGCTTTGCACGACGCGGGGTTTACGGATATCTACGTATCCACCGAATACGCCCTCGACGACCCCCGTACCGGCACCATCATCCAGCAGAGCCAGCCCGGGAACGCCGCTCCCGATACGGCTGAACCCATATTCCTCACGCTCCTGTTGGAAAAGCGCGGCAAGTATAAGGCGGACGTGGCTTTTATGCTGGACATCCCCGAAAACGATTCCCGAGTGCAGATCGTGTATCGGACCAGCAACACGGACAACATCGATTACTCCGTCATCCTGTACGAGACGGTACGCACCAAGGAGACCATGGTTTCCATCAGCGCCACGGTCTACAGCAACGATCCCGCTACCCGGACTTTATATCTGTTGGTGAACGGAGAGGAAGTCCGATCTCAGGACGTGAAGTTTTCGGAGTAAACGGCGATGGAAGGGTCTATCATCAAAGGTGTAGGCGGGTTCTACTACGTTTCCACCGATCAGGGCGAGATCACTTGTAAAGCAAAAGGCGTCTTCCGTCGGGAGGGTATCACCCCGGTGGTGGGTGATCGGGTGCGTATCACGCGCCACGATTCCGGGTATGCTCAGATCGACGAGATCCTGCCTCGCCGGAATCTGCTGATTCGCCCGGCTGTGGCGAACATCGACCGGCTACTCATCGTTTTATCCGGGCATCTGCCTGAACCCGATTGGCTGCTGGCCGACAAGCTGATCGTGCAGGCCACGCTGAACCATATCGAGCCGGTGATGGTCCTCAATAAGGCGGACGAAGCGGAGGACGCCATTTTGGAAGCGTTCGAAAGGGACTACAGGCTCTTTCCCCGGGTGGTGGTTTCCGCCCTGTCCGGGGAGGGGCTGCAGGGGCTGAAGGACGCCATCACCGGAAAGGTATGCTGCTTCGCGGGCCAGTCTGCGGTGGGCAAATCGTCCCTGATGAACGCCCTGCTGCCGGAGCTGGATCTGCCCGTGGGGGAGCTTACCCGCAAAACGGACCGAGGCAAGCACACCACCCGTCACGCCCAGCTGTGGCCCTGCTTCGGCGGCGCCCTGCTGGATACACCCGGCTTCTCCCTCTACGAACCGGAGAGTTTCGACGAACTGCTGCTGCAGGGCTGTTATCCGGAGTTTAAGGCAGCGTCACCCTGCCGGTTCCCGGGGTGTATGCATATCAGCGAGCCCGGCTGCGGCGTGAAGGCGCTGTTGTCGGACGGTCAGCTGTCCCCAGCCCGGTATGAACGATACGTTCAGATCGCTAAAGATTTTACTTTCAGGAGGAAACACCAATATGATTAAGATCGCCCCCTCCATCCTGTCCGCCGACTTCGCCCGCATGGGTGAGGATGTTCGGATGCTGGAAGCAAACGGTGCGGATTGGATCCACTTTGATGTGATGGACGGCCACTTCGTGCCCAATATAACCTTCGGTCCCGCCATGTGCAAGGCTGTCCGTCCCCACACGAAGCTGCCCTTGGACGTGCACCTCATGGTGGACCGCCCCGGTGACTGGGTCAATCCCTTCCGGGACGCAGGGGCCGATATCCTGACCTTCCATGTGGAGGCAGAGACTCATGTGCATGGCCTGCTGCAAACCATCCACAATGCCGGTATGAAGGCGGGCGTGGTGTTGAACCCGGCTACCCCTCTATGTATGTGCGAGGAGGTGCTGGAGGACTGCGACATGGTGCTGCTTATGAGTGTGAATCCCGGCTTCGGGGGACAAAAATTCATTTCCCAGGTGCTTAGAAAGGTGGAAGCTCTGAACGCCATCAAATTGCAGCGCGGTCTTCCCTTTGAAATCGAGATGGATGGCGGCGTCAACGCCAAGACGGCGCCTCTCTGCCGTCAAGCCGGCGCCACCGTTTTGGTGGCCGGCAGTGCTGTGTTCAGCGCAAACGATCCCGGGGATATGATCCGGCAGCTGCGTGGCTAAGCTTCGCTCTCTTTTCAACCGAGTCAGCGGGCTTTTCAACGAGCTGAGTGATCGGGGACTCGTGACCTGCGCCGCTTCCTGCGCCTTTTACTCCTTCCTGTCCCTGTTTCCCATGGCCGCTCTCGCCGCCTCATTGATACCTTGCTTGGGTATCGACCGGGCGGCTTTGTTGCGCTTTTGGGGCAGCGTCGTCCCGGCAGGTGTGGATTCGCTGCTGCAGACGATCCTGTCCAACGTATATGAACACGTTTTCCCCGCTCTGCCCCTCTCCATTTTGGCTCTTCTGTGGTCTGCCGCCCAGGCCTTCTCGGAACTGCTGAAGGGTATGGCTGCTATGACCGATCCCGCCAGGCGAACCGGTTTTTTCACACGTCGTCTGCGGGCTATCCTGCTGACCGCGGCGTTGTTGACGGCCTTGATGCTGTCGATATCGTTGCTGATCTTTGGCGCAAGGATCGTGCTGTTCTTAGGGCTTTTGTTTCCTCAGACCGCCGGGTGGCTGGTGCTGTTCCTTCGCCTTAGGTACGTGTTCATGGTCCTGCTGCTTTGGCTTCTGTTCATCTTTCTCTATCGATCCATTCCCGGTCAGCGATTCACCTTTCGGGAGGTTCGCACCGGGGCTGCCCTGGCTGCGGCGGCCTGGATTGTCTTTTCCACCCTGTTCTCCCTGTATGCCGGCCGATTCTTCGACCTGACCCTGTACGGAGGCATGGCGTCCATGGCGCTCACCATGCTGTGGCTTTTCTATTGCCAGTATATCGTGCTCGTGGGCGCCGGTGTCTGTGCCAAAAAGCGCAGTAAAAAGGAAGCCGTGCTTGCAGCGACAGCTTCCTAAAACAAATCTTCCTTATTTCAATGTGACCACCGTGACGCCGGCGTCCCCTTCCCCGTAGGCCCCGATCCGATAGGATTTGACCCGGGGATGGTTCTTGAGATATGCCTGAATGCCCGCCCGCAAAGCGCCGGTGCCCTTGCCGTGGATGATGTTGAACTCCTTTCGACCGTTCCGAGCGCACAGATCGATATACCGATCCACCTCCAGCATACCGTCGTCCACGGTCATGCCCCGCAGATCCAGGTCCATCTTGACCTCCTGTATATCCTGCAGGATGGGCTTCCCCGTGACGGGCGTCCGCTTCTTCTGAACCTTGGGCAAAGGTCGAAGGTCCGAAAGTGGCACGTTCATCTTGATGACTCCCGCCTGGATCTGCACCATGCCGCGGGCATCGGGGCCTTTAAGCACCGTAGCTGTGTTATGGATGCTGATCACGTGATAACTCTCCCCTGTCTTCACCGTCTTAGGTGCTTCGCCCAGATCCTCCTCAGGCAGGGCTGTATCCGCAAGATCGTTTTCCGAGGCGCGCATGCCGTCTCTGGCCTGCTGAATGGCTCGTTCCAAGGCCTTATAGTCGATGTTCTTTATATTTCTCAGCTCTGTGATGAGCCGCTCCATCTCCCGCCGGGTCTGGCGCACGATGTCCCGGGCATCCTCCCTGGCCTTGTTGCGCAGGGTGGTCCGTTCCTCGTCCAGCTTACGCTTCTCCTTCTCGTAATCGTTTCTAAGCTTCTCCGCTTCCCACAGGGCCAGCTGCGCGTCGTGGCGAGCCTTTTCGGCGATCCGCCGCTGCTCCTCCGCTCCGCTGAGCACGTCCTCGAAGGCCACGTCCTCCTTCTTCAGGAACTGTCTGGCCCGGTCGATTACCTCGGAAGAAAGGCCCAATCTGCGACTGATCTCAAAGGCGTTGGACTTGCCGGGGATGCCGATATAGAGCCGATAGGTGGGACAAAGCCGATCCACGTCGAATTCCATGGAGGCGTTCTGCATCCCGTCCCGAGAGAGCGCAAATGCCTTGATCTCGCTGTAATGGGTGGTGGCCATGGTCCGGCATCCCTGCGCCTGAAGTCGTTCCAAGATGGCCTGGGCCAGCGCCGCGCCTTCCAAGGGATCTGTGCCGGCGCCCAGTTCGTCAAGGAGCACCAGGGTATGCGCGTCGGCCTGTTCGATAATAGACACCAGGTTGGTCATGTGCGCGCTGAAGGTGGACAGGCTCTGCTCGATGGACTGCTCGTCGCCGATATCTGCAAAGACCTGGTCGAAGATGGATACCTCGCTCCCCTCCTCCGCCGGCAGGAACAGGCCGCACATGGCCATGAGGGTAAAGAGGCCCACCGTCTTCAAAGTTACCGTTTTACCGCCGGTGTTGGGGCCGGTGATGATGAGGGTGTCGAATTCTTCGCCCAGCCACAGCGTGACGGGCACTACCTTTTCCTTGTCTATCAATGGATGGCGGGCGTTTACCAGCTTCAGGCGACCCTCCTCATTGAGCTTGGGGCGGATGCCGCCGTAATCCCGCGCCAGAACGGCTTTGGCAAAGATGCAGTCCAAGCGTCCCAGCAGCAGCAAACTGTCGAAGAGCTCGTCAGCAAAGGGCTGCAGCAGGGCGGTCAGCCCCGCTAAAATGCGCTCTATCTCCTTTTGCTCATCCAGCAGAAGCTTCTTATACTCGTTCCCCAGCTCCACCACCGCCGCAGGTTCGATGAACAGGGTCTGCCCCGTGCCGCTTTGGTCGTGGATGAGGCCGGGGATCTGCCGCCGATGCTCCGCCTTCACCGGGATAGTGTAGCGGCCGTTGCGCATGGTGATGATGGGATCCTGCAGATATTTCTGATCTCCGGCACTGCGGATGATGCTGTTGAGCTTGTCCCGCACCTTCTCCGTGGTAATCTTCATTTGCCGCCGGATGCGGGCCAATTCCGGCGAGGCATTGTCCGCCATCTCCTCCTCGGAGAGGATGCAGCGGGCGATCTCATTCTCGATGGCAGGCTGAGCTGTGAGCCTGTTGGCTAACAGGCATAGAAGTCCGTCGCCTCCCTGCTCCTTGCCGCCCAGAATCGCTTCCCTGGCCCGGCGAGAAACCTTGAGGCACCGTTCCGCCCCCAGCAGTTCTCCCATGGACAGGGCCAGCACCGCACTCATGCGCCGAAGGGAGCCGCGGATATCAGGGAACACATCGATGGGCGTGTGACCCAGCCGCCAGAAAACTGATTCCGCCTCCATGGTCTCCTGCAAAAGGCGCTCCGCCTCTGGCAATGACGCAGCCGGAGACAGGGCATCCACCGTTGCCTTTCCTAAGTCGGAAACGGCATAACCCCGCAGCATGGCCTGGATCTTGTTCAGTTCAAGGGTGTGTATGGTTCTTTCCGATATCATCGTCAGTCGCTGAACCTGTTCATGTCGCCGATAGTCACCGTGATCGTCAGATACTCGCCATCCCGGTAAACGGTGAAATCCACCGTATCGCCCACCTTCAGAGAGCGAATATAGTCCACCACGTCGTCGTTTGCTGCCACGGTCACGTCGTCAGCCTTGGTGATGATGTCCCCCACCTTCAGCCCGGCCTGGTCCGCCGGAGCGCCTTTGGTGAGCTCCTCAATGCGGCAGCCTGCAGGCACGCCGTTCGCCGCCGCCGTTTCCTCATCCACCGTGCGGATCTGCACACCGATCCCCGGACGGACCATGCCGCCCTCCTGCAGGATCACGTTGGCAATCTCGATCACGTTCTGTATGGGCAGGGCGAAGCCGATGCCCTCCGCGGAGATGGCGTTTCCCTGGGAGTCGTAGCCTGCAGTGACGGACTTGGCGCTGTTCATGCCGATGACCTGGCCGGCCATGTTGATAAGGGGACCGCCGCTGTTGCCGAAGTTGATAGCCGCGTCCGTCTGCAGATAGGTGTTGACGAAACCGTCGATATTGATCTCGCGTGCCGTGGCGCTGATGATACCGAAGGTGACCGTACCGTATAGCTCATAGGCGCTGAGGGGATTGCCGATGGCGATGACGTATTCGCCCACCCGAAGAGCACCGGAATCGCCGATAGGCAGGGCGGGATAGTCCTCACCCTCCACTTTCAGCACGGCGATATCCGTGGTCACGTCGGCACCCACCACCAGGGCAGGCTTCTTCTCACCGTCGCTGAACAGCACGTCCACAGCCGCCGCCCCGCTGACTACATGGGCGTTGGTCAGCACATAGCCGTTTTCCGAAACGATGAAGCCCGAACCGCTGGCGTATTCCTCCAGCTTGCCGGTGCGCAGATTCGGCTGGTAATGGATGATTCCCACCACGGAGTCGGAAGCCGCCTCCACCACGTCGGGGATGGAAGCGAACACCTGCATCTCGTTGGACTCCTGCACGTTCAGCTCCATCTTGGGCAGATTCTCCAAGGCGCTGGGGTCCATGGTCGGCATCGGCGTGGCCTCGATCCCCCCGAAAGGAGCCGGATCGATCCCCGGTGTAGGCATGTCCGGTGTAGCCGGAACAGCGGTGGCGTTCCGTTGAGACGACGCGGCCTCTCTGGACTCGTTCAGAGCCGATTGCGCCCGCATGATACGGAAAAAGCCTGCGCCCACCACCATGCACGCAATGAATGCGACGCACAGCAGTATGGCTAAGCACCAGATCAGCGCGGATACGCCTCTATCTTGTTTGGTACGATATTGTTCAGGTTCCATTTTTTCTGCCTCCGTCTGTCACACGCTTGAGCGTGTTGGCTTTTTCCAAAGTAAATGTGAACTGGGTTCCCTTGCCCCGGGCGCTCTTCACCGTGATGGACTGGCCGTGAGCCTCGATGATCTTCTTCACGATGGCGAGTCCCAGCCCGGAACCCACCTGCGGAGAGGGCGTATGGGCTTTCTCCACCTTGTAGAACCGGTCGAAGATATGGGGCACGTCCTCCGCCGGAATGCCCACGCCGGTGTCGCGGATGGTAACGTAGACCTCCTTGCGCAAGGTGTAGGTGGATACCACCAGGGTCCGGCCCTCCGGGGAATACTTGATGGCGTTGTCGATCAGATTCCTGAGTACCTGAGAAATCTGATTGCTGTCTGCATACACGTAAGCCTGCTCCGTAGAGAAGCGCACGTCCAGCTCCATCTGCTTTTCGGAGATGCGCGCCTCGAAGGTGATGAGGGTGCGGCGTATGAGTTCGTTGATGTCGAACACCTCATAGTTGACGGTGATGATCCCGCTTTCGATCCTGGCGAGGTCAAGCAGGTCGTTGACCATGGCCGTCATACGGCGGGTCTCGGACAGCACGATGCCGATATAATTCTCATGCTCCTCAGGGGGTATGGTCCCGTCCATCATGGCTTCCAAAAAGCCCTTCATGCTGGTCAGCGGGGAGCGCAGCTCGTGGGACACGTTGGCTACGAAGCTCTGACGGGTGACCTCCAGGTTCTTCAGCTGATCGGCCATCTCATTGAAGCTTTTGCCCAGTTGGGACGCCTCGTCCCGCCCCTGGACGGGGATGCGCTGGGAGAAATCGCCCTTGGAATAGCACTGGACGATATGGTTCATGTCCACGAAGGGGTTGATGATCCGCTTGGCTGTATAATACGAGGAGAACAGGACCACGAAGGTGGCTACGACGCAGATTGCCAGCGTCCACAGCGCCACCTGACGAAAGGTCGTGTTCCAGCGGGTGATGTCGCTGTGGACCAGCAGCACGCCCTCCCGGCTCCCTTCACCTACGCGCACGTAGACGGTGTATACGGGAAACTTGGCGCCGGAGAAGTACCGCTCCATAGTCTCGGGCAGATTGCTGCTGCGGCGCAGCACCTCTGCCGCCCGGGTCTTTTCTGCCGGCAGATCCGCCAAGGGCGCCCACTTATCGTCGGCGTATGCGGACACCGTTTCCTGAGGGTAGAGCACCTGAATAAGGAGTTTGCGCTCCTCGGTGAGGGATTTCAGCTCCAGGGCGGAACCGCTGGTTTCCAAAAGACGCGCCGCCTGCTGTCCTTTCTCGACCAGGATATCCTTTTCCATGCCCAGACTCTGCATACGGGTAACATAACCAATCCCCACGCCCAAAACGAGTAGCAGAGAAAGGACCGTCACGCATTGCAGAAACAGCATACGGTCAAATATGGATTTGAAACGGATCTTCGCCATGAAGAAGAAAAATCGTCAGGCGTGAATTTCGAACTTGTATCCCACACCCCAAACGGTCTTCAGCTGCCAGCTCTGACGCTCGCCCAGCTTTTCACGAATACGCTTCACATGCACATCCACCGTGCGGGAATCGCCGAAGAAATCAAAGCCCCAGACCTGCTCCAAAAGCTGCTCCCGGGTGAACACTTTCCCTGCATGGGAGGCCAGGAAGTATAGAAGCTCGATCTCCTTGGGTGGCATCTCCAGCTGAATGCCGTCCAGGATCACGGAATAGTTCTCCAATGAGATGGAAAGATCCGGCAGCACGATCGCCTTCTCCTGATCGGCGGCCGGCGCGCTGCGGCGAAGCACCGCCTTGATCCGGGCGATGAGCTCGTTGCTGTCGAAGGGCTTGGCGATAT
>CAMHDC010000027.1 GCA_946183765.1 uncultured Clostridia bacterium
GACGATCATACCATTCCTGCATGCCGCTCTCCTCTCAGGCCCATTCCTGGACGAACCGAATGAACTCCTGCACTTCCTGCTCGCTGTACGCGTGGGCCATATACATCATGCAGCCCATGGTGGCCCACATGATCTGGGGCATCCGCTCGCACATGGTGATGCGGTCGCCGTACTTTGCCAGGATCTCCTCGTGGGTGTGCTTATAGGTGCGGGAGTCCTTGCGGCTGGCGTACACGCACCAGTGGTCCTTGCCGCTGGGCGGCAGGAGCCGCTTGTCGGCGGTGATCATGTCCGCCCAGATGGTGTACACGTCCGTGGCGTGGCCGTAGTCCATCATGTCCGGGGTGTACCCGCCGGCGGGCCGCATATTCACCTCCAGGGCCACGAAGTCGCCCACCTCGCCCAGCCCCTTGCGGGCCTTCGTCAGGCGGAAGAACTCGAAGTGGACGAACCGGCTCTTGACCTTGAATGCCTTCACGGTCCGGCGGCCCAGCTCCTGCAGGGCAGGGGGGACCTCCTTGAGGGTGTAGTAGGCCAGCTCCAGATCCTTGTTGACGAGATCCGCGATGGAGGGCGGGAACACGGCGGAGTTCTCGAACAGCACCTCGCTCCTGGAATCCACCACGGCGTCGTAGGAGTAGATGTCGCCGTAGATGAACTCCTCCATCACGTAGGGCACGTCGGGCTTGTATTTGAAGAAGTCGACAAGATCCCCATCGTTTTCCAGCTTCCAGGTGTCCGCGGCGCCCACGCCCACGTCGGGCTTGACGATGACGGGGTAGCCGCCGATGTCGCTGAGGAAGGCCCTGGCCGCCGCCTCGTCCGTGACCAGGTGGGACCGGGCGGTGGGGATGTTCGCGGAGGCGTAGACCGGCTTCATGCCGTACTTGTGCTTCCAGGAGCCGATCTCCTCATACTTGACGCCCGTGGTGATGTTGAAGTCCGTGCGGAGCTTGGCGTCCTGAATGAGCCAGTATTCGTTGTTGCTCTCCAGCCAGTCGATCTTGCCGTATTTGAAGGAGAAGAAGGCCACGGCCTTGAAGACCTGCTCGTAGCTCTCCAGGGTGTCCACCCGATAGTATTCGGTCAGGGCGGCCTTCAGCGGCGCCTCCAGGGTGTCGTAGGGCGCGTCGCCGATGCCCAGCACGTTCACACCGTTCCTCTTCAGCCGGTCGCAGAAGTTCCAGTAGGTGTGAGGAAAATAGGGGGAAATAAACACAAAATTCATGGGATTACCTCGTTTTCCGTCGTCAATGATCGCATCGAAAAATAATTGGTATATAGTATACGACAGTTTTTTCCGAGAATCAAGGCCGCCCCGCCTCTTTTTGGCGAAAAGTGAACGATTTGAAAAAGCAAAAAGTTTTTCCAAAAAGGCAAGGACAAGATCGGGATTCTGTGGTAATATACTATTAGGCGCGTGGAAACGATACGAGCGCGTCAGAGGGAGTGAAAGATATGCGTATTTCCATTTCCGGAAAAAACCTCGAAGTCTCCGACTACATGCGGGAGACCGCGGAGAAGAAGCTGAGCAAGCTCTCCAAGTTCTTCCCCCAGGACGCAGAAGCCCAGGTGAGCCTGGCCGTAGAGAAGAACCGCCACATCGTGGAGGTCACCGTTCCCTATGAAGGCCGCATCGTCCGGGCGGAGGAGACCTCCGGCGACATGTACGCGTCTTTGGACAACGTGGTGTACAAGCTGGAAAAACAGGTTCAGCGGTACCGCACCCGCCAGGAGCGCCGGCGTCATACCGGCGAAGTCATCGCGGACTTTGCACCGGTGGCTCCGGAGGAGAAGGAAGCCTTCACACCCCGGATCGTGCGTACCAAGAAATTTGATATCCGGCCCATGAGCGAGGAGGAGGCCATGCTCCAGATGGAGATGCTGGGCCATTCCTTCTTCGTGTTCGAGAATGCCGAGACCGGCGAAGTGAACGTGCTCTATGTCCGCAAGGACGGCAACTACGGCCTCATCGAGCGCGCATAAGCCCCGACCTTGTCCCCCTTGCCTGCGCCCCGCCTCGACGGGGCGTTTTTGCGCCGGAAATCATATTGTCAACGGGCGTTTTTTCGCGTATACTGTACCCATGACGATCATTGTGAACCATCCCATCACCCTGCTGGCCGTCACCGCCTTCGTGGCGGTGTTCATCGTGCTGCTGCCCTTTATCGATCGGCGGGTCTGCCGTAAGCTCGGGCTGAACCTGCAGCACGGTCTCAGCACCAACGCCAACGCCGACGCCCTGCTGCGGCTCCGGCAGCTGGTGCTCTACGCGGTGTTCGCGCTGTACGTGGCGGTCTTTCTCGTGATCACGTTCTTCTCCCGCGCCGCCACCGAAGCGTACCAGGTCCACGTAGCGCCCTTCCAGGACCTGTACAACGCGGTGGAGACCGACCGGGGGCTGGTGGACATATTGCAGACGGTGTTCACGGAGGGCTTGTCGGAGGGCCTGTCCCACGTGGAGATCATCCGGCCTCAGGACATCGCCCAGGTGTATCTCAATATCATGCTGTTCGTGCCCATGGGGTATCTGCTGCCTTACGTGTTCAACTGGTTTCGGGCCAAGGCCCGTATCCGGCCCGTGGTGGCCTGCTTCATCCTGTCCCTGGCCACGGAGAATCTGCAGCTCATTTTCCGCCGGGGCTTCTACGATCTGGACGATCTGCTCTCCAACACCCTGGGCGGGTTCATCGGGCAGATGCTGTTCATCTCCATCGCCTACGTGGTGACCCACCCCGACTGGAAAAAGGAGCTCAAATCCTACCACCGCTGGCAGCGCCACGCCCGGCACATGACCCTGTATCCATTTGCCCGGAAGATCGGCCTTTCCCGCACGACCCTTCTGGCCACCTACGAGGAGGCGGTGTGGGATTTCTACGTGGATAAGCTGGGCTTTCGGGTCAAGAAGCAGGTCATGAGCCTGGACGACGTGGACACCCGGTTCCTGCTGGTCATGGGCAGCTCCCAGGTGGAGATCATCTGCTTCAACAAAAAGAAGATGATCCCGGTCCAGTACCTGACCATCTCCGCCCGGAACCTGGTGAAGATCAGGAAGCGCCTGGAGAAGAACGGCATCGAGGTGGACGAATTCCACCGGGACCCCTATACGGACCTTCGCTGCCTTTCCTTCACCGGCCCGGACCGGGTCTGCATCACGGTCATCGAGCAGCCCTGACCCCAAATGTGATAAAACAGGAAACGAACGGATCATGGCTTTACAGATCGGCGTTTCCTTTGGTATACTGTCGCGTATGAGATATTTTTGGAAACTTTTCTGCATAACGCTGCTGTGCCTGCTGCTAACCGCTCTGCCGGGCTGCGGGGAACAGGCGGCGGAAGCGTACGAAAAGAATGAGAGTTCGCCTGCCGAAGCCGCCGCCCAGGCGGTCGTGACCCGGCAGCCTGTGGCCGTCACCATGGCGCCCACCTTCACCCCGTCGCCCACGCCCACCGCCTCGCCTACGCCCACGCCGGAGCCCACTTATACACCCCAGCCTACCCCCAGCCCCACGCCCACCACGGTACCCATGGGCCGTCGGGACTTCGAAAGCGAGGTGCGCCAGGTCCTCTTTCCCCTGTGGGCCGGTGAACCGGAGCCCACGCCCACGGTGGAGCCTCTTTGCACGCCCGATCCCCGGGCCGAGGCCATGGGCAGCATCGCCGGCATGGTCTTTGCCAACGTGGCCGTCTATGAGAAGCCCAGCGAGACTGCCGACGTGTTGGGCCGGGAATCCTATCATCTGGTCTACATCCACAACATCCAGAAGGAGTATTATTACGTCACCACCCAGGAGGGACGGTCGGGCTACGTGAAGGCGAGCCAGGTCACGCCCCTGTCGGAGGCGCAGCTGGAGGCGTACTTATCCGCGTCCATGCAGCTCACCTATACCGCCGCCAAATACTCTCCCGACGCTTTCGTGGAGGAGCTGCTTCGCGGGACGGGCACGGGCGACATGGAGGAACGGGTCTATGCGGCTCTCTGCCGGCTGGGCCTGGATTTCGAGCCCTTCTACTACCGGGCCTTCGAAAAGGATCTGAAGGACGACAAGAAGTATCCGCTCTATTACAAGGATGATGTGTACAACTCCCTCCTTTTCAAGCTATTCAACTCCACCGGGAGCCTGGTGTACTACGACGGCCATCGGACCCAATGGGAGTACGTGCCCATCGACGGACAGCTGGAGCGGGGCGACATCCTCTTCTTCAGCGAGCTGCCCAAGCGGAGCAAGGGGATCATGGAGGGCTGCGAATTCGTGATCGCAGGGCAGCATTCCGGCCGGATCACCGGGTGCGCCGTATACCTGGGGAACGACAGCATCCTCTGTCTCCAGGAGGGGCATGTGGTGCAGCTGGACGGCTTTGCCGGCAGCGAACTGTTCAAGAGCTACGATTCCGCCCGCCGCATCCACACCGACATCTATGACGACAAGGCGCTGATCGTGGAGGACCTGATCGCCCAGATCTACGACTGCCTGGGCACTCCCTACAGCAACTTCAACCGCACGGGGGACTTTTCCTTCGACTGCTCCGGCATCATCTCCTGGTGCTTCGAACGGATGGAGCTGTATCCCAAAGGGTACGTATACTACAAGTTCACCGAGACCACAGCCTCGGGGCGGGCCAGCATCACGGACTATATCTGGCATGACGAAAAGCTGGTCCATATGGTGACACCGGTGACCGTGGAGGAGGGGCAGAAGTCCCTGGATGGCTTTGAACGGGGCGACATCGTGTTCCTTCTGAACTCCGGCGGCGGCAAGATCGGCCACGTGATGGTGTACCTGGGCGAGGGCAGAGTGATCCATTCCACCTATATCAACAACCGGTATTCGGGCACCGTGGTGGCCAATTTCCGCCGGGCCCTGCAAAAGCTCTACTACACCTCTCTGCGCATCGAGAGCGTATCTTAAGAAAGCATAGAATAAGCGCCTTCCGTTTTTCAACGGAAGGCGCTTTTGATGTTGCATTATTGCCCGGGGAGGGTGATGGTGTCGATCCGAAGCGATGTTTGATAGAGCTGCTGCAGCTCCGGCCGAAAGAAGGCCACCACCGTGCCGCCGTGATCCTCATCGATGGTGGTGGAGTGGATGACGCGGCCGTCCCCCAGATAGACCATCACGTGGCCCACCCGCCCGTTGTCTGCCTCCTTGCGCAGGAACACCAGATCCCCCCGCTGAAGCGCGTCCATGGAGGGCAGACCCTTCGCTTCGTCCCGCGGGGCGGGTCGCATGAGGCGGATGTGCTTCCTATAGTGCCAGTAGTAAAAATCGATCTGGGAGAGGCCCGAGGCGTTGGAACCGGTGAAGGGCTGATGGCCGTAGAAGGCGGGGGTGATCTCCATGCGGATGAACAGCCAGGAGATGAGCCCGGAGCAGTCGAAGGAATATTCCCCTTTGCGCTGGAAGTTGCTGTAGGGAGTGCCCAGGCAGTCGTAGATCTGAGCGATCAGGTCCTCCACGATCATCTGCTTCTCGTCGAAGACCTCCAGATGGATGCGGCGGGCCGAGTCCAGCGTCTGCTGCAGCGCTTCCGTCCATGCCACGGCCTTCACCTGCCCGCCCCGCAGGAGCAGGGCCTGACCGTCGCCTAAAAACACGCCGCAGCCTGTCAGCGCCCCGGAGTAGGGACCTCTCACGACGAACTCGAACCCGTCCAGCACGCCGCTGCTGCCCTGTTCCAAAGGCTCCGTGAAGAACAGGATATCCCCTTTTTTCAGCTCGCCGTCGGCAGGCACATACTCCCATTGGGTGGGCTGTCCGTTGTAGTATACCAGATTCCCCGCCGTATTGAAGAGCCTGAACAGCAGGGAATTGTAAATCTCGTCCTTATAGAACAGGGGATAGCGCTCGTCGTCGTCCAGGTCCTTTTGATAGACACGATAGTAAAAGGGATCGAAGTCCAGCCCCAGCCGGCCCAGGACGGCGTAGATCCGCTCCGCCATGGTCCCCCGGTCGGTGCCGGTTTGAAGCTCTCGGACGAAAGCGTCGGGAGAATAGAAGTCCACGGTCCGCTGCAGCTCGCCGGCGGCGTCGAAGTATCGCTCGGTTTCTGCATCACTTAGCACCACGCACTGGCTGGCTTTGATATAGCCGGTGAGCCCGTCCTGGGTGGTGGCGAGGTAGTATTGCCGATTGTATACGTTGTGGATATAGAACAGGTGATAGGACTCCCGGCCCTTCACGGGGGCGGTGTCGTAGGGATAGGTCAGGACGGGCACGTGAGCAAAGACCATGGCGCCCAGCCGGCCCACGCCGTCCAGCAGGGGGTTGGGCGTGGCAAGAGGCTCCACCGTGGCGGTAGGCTCCGGCGTGCAGCTCAGCAGCGGGAACAGCCGCGCCTCCACGTTCTTGCGCCCGTCCAGTCGATCCAGCGGGATGGCCGTGGGCGTAGGCGTAGGCGTTGGGGTAGGCGTGGGCGTCGGTGTGGGGGACACGGTGGGCGTAGGGGAGGGCGTCAAGGTGGGCGCAGCCGTGACAGCAGGCTCGGCGGCGGCCGCCGCGGTGGGGGCGAGGGTGGCGACGGGCGGGGCCGTGGCGCTCGATTCCTGCAGAGGCGCGGTCGTCTTCCCGCAGCCGGGCAGCACCAGCGTCAGCAGCAACAAGGCAAAGGCTTTTCTTATGACTTCTTTCATATCCGACAGTATATCAAAAGTTTCATCTCTCTGTGAAGGCTAACGAACGTCTGCGCTCGGAAAATGCGCGTGGATGAAGGATGCGCAGTCTATTGGGGCGTGGGGGAGGGCGTCGAAAGCGCCAGGTACGGATTGGCCGGGTCCGGGTCCGTGGGGTCCCAGCCGTATTTCTTCTGGTAGGTGTACGGCTGGGTCCAGAGGATCTGCGGGGGCTTGGGGGGCGTGGGGCCTTTGTCCTTGGTGACCCACACGTTCACCGTATAGAAGGCGGCCAGATCGTAGATATACTTGGCGTCCGCCACCGTCATCCGCACGCAGCCGTGGGAGGCCGCCGTGCCCAGCTTCTGGTAAGAAAGCATGTTGGTCATGCGGTGTGCCTTCGCCTTGTCGCTGCCCGCGTCGTAGCTGATGGGCACGGAGTGGAACAGATGCCCCTTGTAGAATCGGCAGGCCCAGAACCCGTAGCAGAGGGTGTCCTCCTCCTCGGAGCCCAGGAGCTTGTAGTCGTAGGTCTCGTAGATGGTGTAGCGACCCACGGGCGTGGCGTTGCCGCCCCGGCCCGAGGAGCAGATCATGATCCGATCCTCGATCCATTCGCCGCCCGCTCCGTGGAACGATACTACGCTCTGGGAGGGCAGATACAGGACCAGGAGCTTTTCGTCCTCCTGCTTCGGCGGGTCGGCGGGGGTATAGAGGGGCACCAGGCAGGGGCCGTCCACAGGCGCGGCACCGGGAGCAACCCGCCCCACCTCATCCGCGGGGTAGAAGCCGATCTCGTCGTCCCCCACCTGACCGTAGGCAAGGTACATATCCCTCTGCGCCCAGTAGAACAGCCCCGCCGTTTCCGCCGCCTGCAGATACCGGGCGGGCCGCCGATCTTCGGGCAGGGCCGCGGCCAGGAAGGGCGCGGGGGTAGGCGTGGGCTCCGGCGTGGGCGTAGGCACCGGCGTAGGGCTGGGCGTGGGGGTAGGGGAGGGGGTGGGCGTGGGCACCGGCGTCAGCAGCACCTGGATAGGGGGCAGGGGCGTGGCGGTCGCAGGCGCGGCTGTGACCGGCTCCGCCGTTGGCGCAGGCGCGGCCTCCACCGTAGCGGCGGGCTTTGCACAGGCTGCCAGGAAGATCAACCCCAAAAGGCATATGTACTTGTTCCAACAGGACCGCTTCATAGGGGACGGACGATCCTCTCCAAAACGACATGATCTTACACAATATCTTACTCGTCCCATACCTGAAAAGCAAGCCCGTCCCAGACCCGCCTTTGTAAAAAAACTTTTGGCTGTCCGTTTCCTTTTAGATTGTTTTAAGATTCAGGGCGTAGGATAGGGGCAAAGATACAGGAAGGGAGAAAAAACGATGAAGCGCAAGCATACGAAATGGATTTGCCTGGGGTTGGTCCTGTGCCTCCTGACGGGGCTGGCCCTGGGCTGCAATAGCTCCACGAACAAGACCGAGACGGCCACGTCCGAGGACGCGGCCCAGACCACGGACCAGACCACAGAAACGACGGCAGCGGCGGCGGCAGCGCCCGACGGCAACCCGCCCGCCGACATGGGGGGACGGCCCGACGGCACCCCGCCCGACGGCACCCCGCCCGGGGGCATGCCCGGCGGCCCCGGTGGCATGGGACAGCCCCCCGCAGGGGGACCCGGCGGCGGCCCCGGCGGCAGCAGCGCGGATATCGACTACAAGGGCGCGGTCAAGATCACCTCTGCCGACAGCCAGAGCGGACAAACCTATGCTTCCGACACTGCGGACGAAAGCGCCCTGCTCATCAGCACCGGGGACGCGGTGACCATCGACGATGCCACCGTCACCAAGTCCGGCAACTCCGACGGCGGCGACAGCTGCAACTTCTACGGCCTGAACGCGGCGGTCCTCGTCAAGGACGGGGCTGACGTGACCATCACCGGCGGCACGATCACCTCTGACGCCATGGGCGCCAACGGCGTCTTCTGCTACGGCGGCAACGGGGGCCGGAACGGGGCCGCGGGGGACGGCACCACCCTCACCATCCGGGACACCGTCATCACCACCACGGGTGGCGGCTCCGGCGGCATCATGACCACGGGCGGCGGCGTCACCTACGCCTACGACCTCACCGTCACCACCTCCGGCCAGTCCTCCGCGCCCATCCGCACGGACCGGGGCGGCGGCACGGTTTACGTGGACGGAGGCACCTACACCTCCAACGGTCTCGGGTCCCCCACCATCTACTCCACGGCGGAGATCCACGTGAGCAACGCCACCCTCACCTCCAACCTCTCCGAGGGCGTGTGCATCGAGGGCAAGAACAGCATCGAGCTCACCAACTGCGACATGACGGCCAACAATACGAAGATGAACAGCAACGCCAGCTTCCTGGACACCATCATGATCTACCAGTCCATGTCAGGGGACGCGGACAGCGGCACCTCCGCCTTCACCATGACCGGCGGGAGCCTGACCAGCAAGAGCGGCCACGTGTTCCACGTGACCAACACGAACGCCGTCATCAACCTGAACGATGTCACGATCCTCAACGAGGACGCGCAAAACATCCTGCTCTCGGTCTGCACGGACGGCTGGAGCGGCGCAAGCAACGTCGCCACGCTGAACGCCAGCAAGCAGGCCCTTGCCGGAACGATCCTGGTGGGGAGCGATTCCACCCTGACGCTGAACCTGACTGACGGCTCGGTCCTGATCGGTACGATCTCAGGCAGCATCACCAACGCCAAGGGGTCCGTCGTCTCCACCCAGGTGGGCACCGTCCACGTGTCCCTGGACGGTGCCTCCACCTGGACGCTGACCGCCGACACCTACGTGACCTCCTTTACCGGCGACGCTTCCCAGGTGATCGCCAACGGCTACACGCTGTATGTAAACGGCGTAGCCCTGACCGGCACCAAGTAAGAGCAAAAACAAGGGGCTGTCGCACCGGCGGCAGCCCCTTTACTTATTTCATCGAATCAGTCCTTAGGCCGCGCCTCCAGCCAGGGGAGGAAGTGCTCCTCGTAGAGGAAGTCCAGAATGGCTACGGCGGGGATGGCCAGCAGGATGCCCACCACGCCGAAGGCCCGGCCGCCCACGATGACGCCCACCAGGATCCACAGGCCCGACACGCCCAGGGAGTCTCCGAAGAGCTTGGGCTTGAGGATGTAGCCGTCGATGGTCTGCAAAATCGCCGTGAAGATCAAAAACGCGAAGGCGTGCCAGGGGTTCACCATCAGCAGCACGAAGCCGCCGATGATGGCGCCGAAAACGGGGCCGAAGGTGGGCAGCAGGTTGAACACGGCCACCACGAAGGACACCAGCCCCACGTAGGGCATGCCCACGATAGCCATGAAGATGGCGTTGGCTCCGCCCACGATCAGGCTGTCCAGCAGATTGAAGACGATGTATCGGTTCAGAATGGCATGGCAGCGGCGCAGCACCTTGGCCAGCTTTTCGTATTTGGCTCCGCCCAGGGAGGCGATCAGGAGTCGCCGGCTGCCGTTCTTCAGCCGGGACTTGTCGCCCAGCAAATAGATGGACAGGAGGA
>CAMHDC010000028.1 GCA_946183765.1 uncultured Clostridia bacterium
TTCAGCCGCTTGCTGCGCTCGTAGCCGATGGCGGCGCCGCAGACGCAGGCCACCAGCACCCGAAGGAAGAATTCCCCGTACTGCCAAAGGGTGAACTGTCTTGATAGATTCTCCGCAAAGATCATTTGCCCCAGCCTCTTTTTCCTACGGTGTGAATAGAAAGGATCGGCGCAGCCGAGGCCCACCGATCCACAGGGTCTATGTTCAGGAGATCATATCCCCCTGATGGGCGATGAGGGTGGCGTCGTAGACGCCCTCCACCCGCATGAACTTGTCCACGAAGCCGGTCTCGCTCTGACGGACCCGCAGCTCCACGGTCATCTCGATGCCCTCCCGCTGGACGGTCTTGGACTTGATCCGGCCCTGGGGAAGCTGGGCCACCATCTGCTTGATCTGCTTGGAGGCGCTCTCGTCGTAGTGGAGGATCAGCAGGTAGGGCATGGTGGAACGGCCCTTGATGACGGAGATGAGGATCATGCACAGGCCGATGAACACCGCCGCGATGACGCCGGCGATGAAGTACCCCGCGCCCAGGGCGATGCCCTCGGCGATGGCCCAGAACATGAACACCGTGTCGATGGGGTCCTTGATGGCGGTGCGGAAACGGACGATGGACAGAGCGCCCACCATGCCCAAGCTCAGCTTCACGTTGTTGGCCATGAACATGATGACCGTGGCGGTGACCATGCAGAGCATCACCAGGCTCAGGTTGAAGGTCCTCGAATAGATCACGCCGGCGAAGGTGATCCGGTAGATGAAGAACACATAGAGTCCCACCAGAAAGGCCGCCAGCACCGTGAGGATGGTGAGCATGGGCTGATAGTTCTGCAGCTGCAAGATGTACTGAAATACGTTGTCCATTGTTTTCTCCTTTTCCTGCGAATGATTCTTAAAAGTCGAACTGACGGCAGTAAAGATATTTGCTGGCCGCCGTGTGGGAAGCAGCGTTCACCTGGAGGAGGGACCGCACATAAGAGGGCAGGTACCGGTTGAACTTGACCTCCAGGATGCAGGCGTCCGGAAACTCCGTGGCCGGGAAGGTAGGCGCGTGTGGGTTGAAGAGGTCCGTGCACCGAAGCCCCGTGCGGATGTTGCGGTCGATGGTGATGCGCACGTCTTCCAGCGGGAAGACGAAGGGCTCCCGATCGTAGTCCACCAGCACCCTGGGCCGCCAGCCCTCGGTGCGGAGCGCCGCATAGAGCTCGGCGGCGAAGTCCTCCTGCCGGTGGAGCAGGAAGCCGTATTCCCCCGCGATAATGGCGTCGCACTGCTGCCGGGTGAGGAGCAGGCTCTGCTTGCCGATGAACTGGCCGTTCTTGTGCTTGCGCTCGAACTTGATGACCTTGTCGGACATGTCGTAGATGCGGATGCGGTACTTGTCCCGAAACTCCACGCCGTCGGCCTTCTCCCCCACCGCCTTCTCGAAGGGCGTGTCGAAGTAGAGGCTGCGGATGAAGTAGGTGCCGCCGTTCTTCACCGCGTGCGGGTCCTGGGACAGGGTGAGCCGAAGCCGGGTGGCCAGAAACTCCGCCTCCCCCAGGCTCAGCAGATATTTGATCTCATGCCTGTATTCCATGGTCCCTTCACTCCGTCCGGCCGAAGATCTCCATCATCTTCTGGTCCGTCAGCCTATAGTTGGTGTTCTTGTTGATATAGTTCTTCAGGTACTTGAAGTAGTACTCCTGGTAGTGGTTGGCGTAGCCCCGCACGTTGTTGATGTGGGCCTTCCAGTTCTTCACCGTCAGACTCCACCGGGGGAAATCCCATTCGATCTCCGAAGCAATGTTGGAGGAGAGCACGTCCACCTTGGCGTTTATCTTCTCCGGAGAGTATACCTCATTGACCATGACGGCGCAATACTTCAGGAAGATTTCCACAAAGTCGTTGTTTTTCAGCAGGGAACGCGCCAGGACCGTGGAAAAACCCTTGCCGGCCCCGTGGCCCTCAGGGTTGAAATACTTGCTGAAGAAGTCCCGCCGATAGCCGTTGGTGGTGGAATCATCCTTCTCATCGTTCCGAGCCATGGCGTCACAGAAGTCGTAGTAGATCCAGCGCCACTTGCCGTCCTTCTCGCTGGAGCGCCACCACTTGATGTTGCCGGAGTCGTTGTTGCCGACGATGATCTCCGCAGCGCAGTAGAGGGCGAAGTTCTCTACGTCAACCTGGGAGCAGACGTATTCATAATCCCCGTAGTTGCTAAGGTCGCAGTTCTTGCTCTTGCAGAAGTCGATGAGGGCGGCGTAATCGTCCACGCACTTGGGATCGCCGGCCACCAGCACCCCGTTGCCCCGAAGGACGTCGATGGTGTCCTTGTTGGTGATGGAGTAGTGTTGGGCGATGAAGCCCCGGCTCACCTTCTCGCGGAGGTTGTAGACCCCCCAATACTGTCCGTTCAGGTACAGGCAGGTCTGCACGTAGGCCTGCATGCACAGATCCACGCCCGCGTCCTCCATGAGGCCCGTAACGAGAACATCCCGGATCTTGGTGGCCACGGCGTCCTTGGCGGAGCAGCGGAGCACCAGGGATTCATAGTTTTCAAAGGGCCGGTTGGCGAAGAAGGGATAGTCCAGCGTGGAGCCGCCGTAGCCCTTGCGGGCGATAAGGGCGAAGTTCCGCTGCTTCTGATACCGGGAGAAGGAGCCGAAGATGCGGATCATCAGATCCGACTCGAAAAGGACCTCCTTGCCGCCGGCGCTGGTATAGGTCCAGTGGGCGGGGCGCTCCCACTCCCGGCCCCGCTGGTTGTAGTTGGCGCCCAGCTTCCGATCGTTGGAAGGGGTGGTCCACTCCGTGGCCGCGGTCTTGCCCTGGTAGTGGCTGCCCACCACGTAGATGCCGTAGTCCACGTTGAAAAGGTTGTCCGGATCGGTGACCAGGAAGCACACGGGCAGGGTGGAGTCGTGGGCGTCGGTGGTCTGGGTGTCCCCCACGATGATATAGGTGTTGGAGATCACGGGGCTCTTGTAGCGGGTCCCGTTCTCGCTGAAGGCCCTGGCCCGAAGCACCGCGTTTTGGCTGAAGGTCAGCTGCTCCCCCGCCCGATAGCGGGTGGAGGATTCCGTGGGCGTGGTGTAGTCCAGGGTATAGGTCACGTAGGTCCCGGCCGGGATCTCCATGCTGACGACCTGGGTGCCGTGATAGACGCCGCTGGGCACGGAGACCACGGGCGCCTCGCAGTAGGCGCTGCCCATAAGAGGCGCGGTGTTGGCCGCACCCTGGGTGGGCGTGTCGCAGAGACCCCAGGTGTCCCCCACCTTGGCGTAGGACACGCAGGCCACGGACATGGGCACCGTCACCCGATCGATGAGGGTGCCTGCGTTGTTATAGAGATAGAGTGTCTCCCCCAGACCGGATACGGCGAAATTCAGCGTCCGCGCCTTCATTTCGGCGGTGACGCTCTTCTCGTCCTTACCTTCCAGCGGAAGGCTGCCGCTCATGTAGAGGATGAGATATCCTTTCCCGGCGATACTCGTTCCCTCAGGAAAAACCCATTTCGTGGGCTTCTTTTCATTGTCCGACAGGGAGTAGCCGGAAAGGTCCACGCTTTGATCGGAGCGGTTGTACAGCTCCACCCATTTGCCCTGATCGTCGTCGTCGGGCACGCCCTTCGCATCCAGCTTGTAGCGATAACCGTCAGAGAGGATCTCGGAGAAGGTGATGTCGTGAACACCCACGTCGGGGTTGCGCTGCTTGTCGAAGGCGGCGTAGCCCGCGGCGGTGTTGGGGTAGCCGGGGGTGGGTTTATCGGTGACGACAAAATCGGAATGGACATCCAGATTCCCGTCGCCGGTATAGCCCCGGATCAGGCTGTAATCCTTCTCCTGCGCGCCGAACTCCCACATATCCAGAATGCCGCCGTTTTTATCCACCAGGATCACGGCATCGCCCTTGCTGCCGGACAGGTTGAAGGGCAGGGAGATGTAGCCGTCCATCTGCTCCACCATGCACCAAAGCACCAGATACTGGCCCGGGTCGATGACGGTGCCCCGGGGGAAGGTGAACCGGTAGGGCTTGCGGATGTCGTCGCTGATGCCGCAGCCGGAGAGGTCCACGGGGGCGTTGGTGGTGTTATGCAGTTCGATCCAATCGGGATACTGACCGTTGGGGCCCGCGGTGGTGGTGCCGTTGCGGGTCATGAGCTCGGAGATATAGACCCCGTTGTGCTGGGCGGTGGTGCCCACGCTGAGGGGCGCATCGCTTTCGTTCAGCTTTCGGCTCTCCTCATAGGCCGCCACACCTGCGGGGGTGTTGGGATAGAGGGGCGAAGGCATCATTTCCACGTATTGGCCGGCCGCCGCGTCCCAGCTCAGGGTGTAGCCGGTGTACACCGTGGGGATCTCCATGGTGAACAGGGGTTCGCCGGCCGCGTTGGTGAGCCGGATCACGTCCCCCGCGCTGAGCTTGAAGTCAGCGATGAGGGCGTTCTCCACCTCCTCGCCGGTGCACCAGACCAAAATGTACCCGTCGGGGGGCAGCACGGTCCTGTCGGGGAATACCCACAGCCGGTCCTCCCGGTCGGAGAGACCCCAGCCGGAGATGTCCTGATCCACCTGAGAGGTGTTGTGCAGCTCCAGATAGTCCGGATGGTTGCCCGCGCCGTCGGAGACGATGCCCGTGTTGCTGGACATGATCTCGCTGATGATGACGTCGGTGGTCAGCTGGACCGCAGGGACCTCCGCCGCCTTCTTCTTGCGGCAGGAAGCCCAGCTCACGCCGATGATGAGCAGCAGCACCAGCACGACGGCCGCTGCCGGCTTGACCATGGCTAATTGCGCGCGTCTACGCTTCATTCCCGTTCCTCGTTTCCTGAATACTCGTTCCGTATATCATACCATAGGGGGGACCCGCTTCCAATGGAGCGAACGGAGATTTTACACTCTGTATACAATCCCCCGCCGTTTTTTTCGCAATTACGCCTGGGGTTCGGGGGCGGGGCTTTCCTCCCCTTCCTCCTCTGTATGGGGCGCGAGGGCCACGCAGACCACTCTGGTCCCCTCGTCCACCCGCATGACACGGACGCCCTGGGTGGCCCGGCCGATGTTGGGCACCTGGGCTACGGGGGTGCGGATGATGGTGCCGTCGTCCCGGACCAGCATCATATCCTCGTCGCCCGAGGTCATCTTACAGCAGGCCAAATCGCCGGTCTTCTCCGTCAGGTTCATGGCCATGATGCCCTTGCCGCCCCGACCCTGAGCCCGATACTGCTCCTCGTCGGTGCGCTTGCCCATGCCCCGTTCGGTGACGGTGAGCAAGGCGCCGCCGGGCACGATCTTCACCATATCCACCACCTGATCCCCGTCGTCGAGACGGATGGAACGGACGCCCTGGCCGCCCCGGCCCGTGGCGCGCACGTCAGCTTCGGAGAAGCGGATGCACTTGCCCTTCTTGCTGGAGATGAGGAAGTCGTCCTGGCCGGAGGAAACCTCCACGCTCATAAGCTCGTCTCCCTCCAGGATGGACTGGATGAGCAGGCCGCCCTTGCGGATGTTGCTGCACTCGCTGATGCGGGTCTTCTTGATGAGGCCCTGGCGGGTGGCGGTGACCAGATACCGGTTCTCCGTGTCCTCTCCCCGGCCGCCGGGATACATGGCCGTGACCTTCTCCCCGTCCTGCAGCTGGACCAGGTTGACCACCGGCACGCCCTTGGACGCCCGGCCGGTCTCCGGAATGGCGTAGCAGCGGACCTTGAAGACCCGGCCTCTGGTCGTATAGAAGAACAGGTCGCTATGGGTGGAGGTGACGAACATCCGCTCCACGAAATCCTCTTCCTTGGTGGAATGGCCCATGACGCCCCGGCCGCCCCGGTTCTGGGTCCGGTACACGTCGGGGGAGATGCGCTTCACGTAACCGAAGTGGGTCATGGTGACCACCATGTCCTCCTCCTGGATCACGTCGTCCAGATCGATATCCTCCAGCATCTGGGTGATCTCGGTGCGCCGCGGGTCGGCGTACTTCTCCTTGACGACGAGGGCTTCCTGCTTCACGATGCCCATGAGCTTGTGCTCGTCGGAAAGGATCTCCTGCAGTTCGCCCACCCGGATCTTGAGGGCCGCTTCCTCATCGTGGAGTTTATCTCGTTCGAGACCCACCAGGCGCTGGAGCCGCATATCCAAAATGGCCTGGCCCTGACGCTCGGTGAGGCCGAAGCGCTCGGTCAATTTGGCCTTGGCTTCCTGGGCGCTCGCTGAAGTCTTCACGATCTGGACCACTTCGTCGATGTTGTCCGTAGCGATGATGAGGCCTTCCAGGATGTGCAGCCGCTCCATGGCCCGGTTGAGGTCGAAGCGGGTGCGGCGGGTGACCACGTCCTTCTGGTGCTCCAGATAGTAGTAGAGCATGTCCCTGAGGTTCAGCACCCGGGGTTCGCCGTCCACCAAAGCCAGGAGGATGGCGCCGAAGGTGTCCTGCAGGGCGGTGTGTTTATAGAGGTTGTTCAAAACCACCTGGGCGTTCACGTCCCGCTTCAGCTCGATGACGATGCGGGTGCCCTCCCGGTCGGTTTCGTCCCGAAGGTCGGAGATGCCCTCGATCTTCTTCTCCTTCACCAGCTCCGCGATCCGCTCCACCAGGCGGGCCTTGTTCACCTGGTAGGGGATCTCGGTGACGATGATCCGGCTCCGGTTGGCGCTCATCTGTTCGATCTCGGACTTCGCCCGGACCACGATGCGGCCCCGGCCGGTCCGATAGGCCTCGGCCACGCCCATGCGGCCCATGATGATACCGCCCGTGGGGAAGTCGGGACCGGGGATATACTGCATGAGGTCGTCCACGGTGATGTCCGGGTTGTCGATCATGGCGCAGAGGGCGTCCGTCACCTCGCCCAGGTTGTGGGGCGGGATGTTGGTGGCCATGCCCACGGCGATGCCGCCGGAACCGTTGACCAGGAGGTTGGGGAACCGGGCGGGCAGCACGGCGGGCTGCTGCAGCGTTTCGTCGAAGTTGGGCACGAACTCCACCGTGTCCTTGTCGATGTCCGCCATCATCTCCGTGGCCATTTTAGAGAGGCGGGCCTCGGTGTATCGCATGGCCGCGGCGCCGTCGCCGTCCACGGAACCGAAGTTGCCGTGACCCTCCACCAGCAGATACCGGGTGTTGAAGGGCTGCGCCAGACGCACCATGGCGTCGTACACGGCGGTGTCGCCGTGGGGATGGTACTTGCCCAGCACGTCGCCCACGATACGGGCGCTCTTGCGGAAGGGCTTGTCGGGCTGGAGGCCCAGCTCGCTCATGGAGTAGAGGATGCGCCGGTGGACGGGCTTGAGGCCGTCCCGCACGTCGGGCAGGGCCCGGTCGGTGATGACCGCCATGGCGTAGGAAATGAAGCTCTTGCTCATCTCATGCTCCAGGAGCATGGGGACGGTGCGGGCCACGATGCCGCCGTTGACGGGGGTGTTGTTGTCGTTTTCGCTCATATTTCAAACCTCGATTACACGTCCAGATAGGTGACCAGCTTGCTGTTGGCGATGATGAAGTCCCGCCGGGGCTCCACCTGGTCGCCCATGAGCAGGGTGAAGAGACCGTCGGCCTGGGCCGCGTCCTCCATGGTCACCCGGAGCATCATGCGGGTCTCCGGGTTCATGGTGGTGTCCCAAAGCTGCTCCGGGTTCATCTCGCCCAAACCTTTGTACCGCTGGATCACAGGCTTGGGGTCACGGCCGATCTCGTCCAGGCACTCACTGAGCTCCTCGTCGGTGTAGACGTAGCGCTCAAACTTGTTCTTCTTCACCAGATACAGGGGCGGCTGGGCGATATACACGTACCCATGCTCGATGAGGGGCCGCATGTGCCGGAAGAAGAAGGTGAGGAGCAGGAGCCGGATATGGCTGCCGTCCACGTCCGCATCGGTCATGCAGATGATCTTATGATAGCGGAGCTTGGTTTCGTCAAAGTCCGAATCCATGCCCGCGCCGAAGGCGGTGATCATGGCCCGGATCTCGTTGTTGGCCAGCATCCGGTCCATCCGCGCCTTCTCCACGTTCAAAATCTTGCCTCGGAGGGGCAGGATGGCCTGGATGGTCCTGTCTCGGCCCATCTTGGCGGAGCCGCCGGCGGAGTCGCCCTCCACGATGAAGATCTCGCACTTACTGGGGTCCTTCTCCTGGCAGTCGGCCAGCTTCCCGGGCAGAGCAGCGGAGTCGAGGACGCTCTTTCTGCGGGTCAGCTCACGGGCCTTGCGGGCCGCGTCCCGGGCTCGGGAGGCGGTGATACACTTCTCGATGATGAGCTTGGCCTGGGCCGGATTCTCCGCCAGGTACTCGGAGAGCTTGTCGGCCACGGCCCCGTCCACCAGGGGACGGATGTCGGCGTTGCCCAGCTTGGTCTTGGTCTGGCCCTCGAACTGGGGCTCCTCCAGCTTCACGGAGATGATGGCGGTCAGACCCTCGCGGATGTCGTCGCCGGAAAGGGGCTGATCCGTGGCTTTCAAAAAGTTGAACTTCCGGGCGTAATCGTTGACCACCCGGGTCAGGGCCGCCTTGAAGCCCACCAGATGGGAGCCGCCCTCATGGGTGGCGATATTGTTGGCGTAAGTGAGGATGAGCTCGTTGTAGCCGTCGTTATACTGCATGGCCACCTCCACGGAGGCGGTCTCCATATCGCCCTCCATGCGGGTGCCGGAGAAGTACAGGGGCTCGGGCTGCAGCAGCTCCTTGTTCTTGTTGAGGAAGGTGACGAACTCCCGGATGCCGCCCTCATAGCAGTAGCTTTCCACCCGATGGGGCTCCACCCGCTCGTCGGTGAAGGTGATGCGCAGGCCCGCATTCAGGAAGGCCAGCTCCCGAAGGCGCAGCCGTAGGGTGTCGTAGCTGAACTCCAGCGTGTCGAAGATGTCGGGATCGGGCCAGAAATGGACCGTGGTGCCGGTCTCGCTGACCTCGCCGGGCTCCACGTGGACGCTGTCCAGGGGGATGCCCCGGGAGTAGTCCTGGACGTGGAGCTTGCCGTCCCGGCGAACCTCCACCCGCAGTTTCTCCGAGAGGGCGTTCACGCAGGAGAGGCCCACGCCGTGGAGACCGCCGGAGACCTTGTAGCCCCCGCCGCCGAACTTGCCGCCGGCGTGGAGGATGGTCAGGGCCACCTCCAAAGCGTCCTTGCCGGTCTTCTCGTGATAGCCCACGGGGATGCCGCGGCCGTTGTCCCGGACGGTGACGCCGTTGCCCTCGTGGATGAACACCTCGATATGGGTGCAGAACCCGGCCAGGGCTTCGTCCACGCTGTTGTCCACGATCTCGGTCACCAGCTGATGGAGCCCCCGCTCGTCCGTGGAGCCGATGTACATGCCGGGGCGGCGGCGCACGGCCTCCAGCCCCTCCAGCACCTGGATTTGGGAAGCGTCGTAGCTTCCGGTCACTTCGTTGCGAATGTCTTCCATGTCTACTTCCTTTACGTTTCGATACTTTTTAAACTTCTATCAAATGGCCGTTCCCGGCCCGAAATACCTGCAGCTGTTCGTCCTGGACCGCGCCCAGTTCGCCGAGATGGGTGCAGGTGATGAACCCCTGGCAGCCCTCGATGGCGGAGAGGAGCAGCTCCCGCCGCCGTTCGTCCAGCTCGGAGAACACGTCGTCCAAAAGGAGCACCGGCTTCTCCTGCCGAAGGCGCTCTATGAGGGCTATCTCGGAGAGTTTCAAAGACAGAGCCGTGGTCCGCTGCTGGCCCTGGGAGCCGTAGGTGCGGACGTCGCAGCCGTTGAGCTCCAAAAGGAGGTCGTCCCGATGAGGGCCCGCCGAGGTGAAGCCTCGGAGAAGGTCCTTTTCCAGGTTCCCCACCAGGGCGTCCGCGATGGCCTCCCGGATCAAATCCTCGTCGCCGCAGGGCACGTTGGGCTCGTATTCCACCCGAAGCTCCTCCTTGCCGCTGCTCATGTGGTCGTGCAGCTCCCCGGCCAGCTCCTTCAAATCCCGGCAGAAGGCGGCCCGGGCCACTTCGATGCGGGCGCCCAGGCGGCTGAGCTGCTCGTCCCACAGCTCCAGCATGTCCCC
>CAMHDC010000029.1 GCA_946183765.1 uncultured Clostridia bacterium
AATAAACGCATCTCCTTAAAAGGCGATCCGCCTCTCTGTAAATGCAAATGTATAAAGCCCGAGACCGAATGGTCCCCGGGCTTTTTTCTGCTATCAGAAAAGGATTTATGTGTCCGGGCGGAATAAAAACGCAGGAAGCCCGCGCCGTACGGGCCGGGGCGGGTGGATCCGCCGAATCTGAAAAAAAGCTGAAAAACTATTTTGCTTCCTTTACTGTTCCTTTAAGGTTCGCCCTGTATGATATGACCATCCGAAGCAGCAAAGAAAGGCAGATGTTGAACTATGGAAAGCATACAGGCGCCGATCACCGTTATGAAACGGTATGAATGGAAATTTATCCTGAGCGCGGAGCAGACGGACTTCCTCTGCGAGCGCTTGCAGGGGCACATGGAGCCGGACGCTTACGGTCTCACCACCATCGCCTCCCTCTACTACGACACGCCGGATCGGCGGCTGATCCGCGCTTCCATCGAGAAGCCGGCGTTCAAGGAGAAGATCCGCCTGCGCGCCTACGGCCCCGCCACCGAAACCTCGCCTGTCTTTCTGGAGCTCAAGCGCAAGGCCTTCGGCCTGGTGTACAAGCGCCGGGTGAAGGCCACCGTGCTGGAAGTCCAACGGTTTTTCGCCGGGGAGCTGAATTTGGACGAAGACGGTCAGATCGACCGGGAGATCACGTATTTCAGAGATTTTTACCGGGAACTCGTCCCCGCCTGCATGATCCTCTACGACCGGACTGCATACTATGAGCCGGACGGGGATCTCAGGCTGACCATCGACCGCAACCCCCGCTACCGCACCGACGGGCTTTCCTTCGACCAGGCCCCCATCGGCCTTCCCTTGCTGGCGCCGGGCGAAACGATCCTGGAGGTCAAGGTGCAGGATACTATCCCCCTGTGGCTGGTGCGGATCCTCTCCGATGGCGGGATAAAGCACGGTAGCATCTCCAAATACGGCGAAGCCTACCGGCTGGAAACGTTTGCTCATTAATTGCAAAGAACAGGAGATTATGCTATGTTTACTTCGATCTATTCTTCCTCCGTAACGGCGCAGGAGTTCTTCTCGATGGCCGCGGCCGCCGTGCTGTGCGGCACGCTGTACGCCTGGATCATGGCGCGCCGGGTGCGCTCCACCAAGCGCTTCTTCATCGTCGTCTCCATGATCCCCTTCGTGGTGGGCGCGGTGATCACCTTCGTCAACGGCAACATCGGCACCGGCGTGGCCATCGGCGGCGCGTTCAGCCTGATCCGCTTCCGCTCGGCCCCCGGCTCGGCGGACGAGATCGCGGCCATCCTCATCGCCATGGGCGCGGGCATCGCCTTCGGCATGGGGTATCTGGCCTACGGAGTGATCATCCTCCTGGCGCTGGCGCTGCTGTACTATCTCTTCGCGTCCCTGGGGCTGTTCGACAGCAAGCCCATGCAGGAGGAACAGCTGCTGAAGATCACGGTGCCGGAATCCCTGGAATACGCCGATATGTTCGACGAAATCTTCAGCCGGTATCTCAAAAGCGCGGAGCGGCTGGGCGTCAAGACCACGGGCATGGGCTCCATGTTCCGCCTCTCGTACCTGATCCGCATGAAGGATTCCAAGGCGGAAAAGGCGTTTATCGACGAGCTGCGGACCCGGAACGGCAATCTGGAGATATCGCTGCTTCCCTACAGCGAACAGCAGGCGCAGCTGTGAAAAAGCTTTGTGTCAGAAAGGAAAGAGCATGAAACAAAGATTCGTTTTGATCCTGTTGGCCATGGTGCTGACGACGGCATGCGCCGCGCCCGGCGCCGCCCAGGCCCAACCCGTCGCAGCGACGGCTGTCGCCGCTGCGACGCCGGATCCGACGGAGGCCCCTCAGGCGGCGATTCTGGCTGATCCCGCAGACGGGGCCAGGATCGCCACGGACGCCTTTATTGTCACCTCTGCAAGGGGCGAGCTTGCTCCGGAGGGTTCCGTCTATACGATCACGACGGCGGGGGACTACACGCTTTCCGGCGCCCTTGCCGACGGGCAGATCGTGGTGGATGCAGGGGACGAGGACGAAGTGAAGCTGATCCTGCAGGACGCCGCCATCGCCTGCTCCTTCGGCGCGCCGATCTATGTGAAGAACGCCGGAGAGGTGTCCGTCAAGGCCGAGCAGAACACCTACAACGCGATCAGCGACCTGCGGACCGGCAGCACGGACGGCGTGGAGGACGACGCGGCCATCTTCGCCGCCTGCGATCTGAAGCTGACGGGCACCGGCACGCTGATCGTGGACGCCGCCTTCGACAACGGCGTCAAGTCCAAGGACGACCTCTCCGTCAAGAATCAGACGCTGAAGGTCACCGCCGTCGGCAACGCCCTCAAGGGAAACGACTCTATCACCGTCAAATCGGGCGAGCTCATCCTGATCTCCACCGGCTCCGACGGCGTCAAAACGGAGAATTCCGACATCTCCGCCAAGGGGAACCAGCGGGGGACGGTCTCGATCCAGGGCGGCCAGGTGGACATTTACGCGGCCCGGGACGGCATCAGCGCCGCATACAACGTGGAGATTTCGGAGGAGGAAACCTGCGTCGTCAACATCAGCACCGCCTCCTATGCGAACGCAGACCAGATCGCAGGCGGCACGGAAACGTATCTGATCGTTCCGTCCTCCCTGTACAGCGATCGTCTCGACTACTACGCCTATCTGTACAACGACGACGATGCGGCCGGCATGTACGCGATCTGCGCCTTCGATTCCATGGTCTACAGCGGCCGCACCCCCTACTACGGGCTGACGTTCCGCGCCCCCGACGGGTACGAGAACATCCTGTTTGAAATCGTTGCCCAGGGCACCGCGCCGGACGGCGACAATCACCAGGCGTCCACCGGCGGCGAAAGAAGAAACACGGCCATGAACGGGTATCTCATCACCTCCGTCTCCGGGGATAGGATCTCTGGCGACTGGGTACAGATCAGCGACGGCGGCAGCTCCTCCAAAACCACCTATTCCTCCAAGGGGATCAAGGCGGAAAACGAGATCGTCGTTTCGGGCGGCAATCTCACGGTAAACAGCATGGACGACGGCCTCCACGCCAACGAAGGGGCGAAGCTGGACAACGGCGCGGCCGGTATCGGCAGTATCACGATCGACGGCGGCTCCGTCACGGTGCGTGCAGCTGACGACGGCATGCACGCAGACGGCGCCCTGACCGTCAACGGCGGCACGGTGACCATCGTCGAATCCCACGAGGGGCTGGAGGCGAACGTGATCACCCTGAACGGCGGCACGGTGCGCGTCTCTGCCGGCGACGACGGTCTGAACGCCTGCAAGGGCAGCGCCGCGCCCATGGTCTATATCCATGGCGGCAGCGTGCAGGTCCGCACCCCCTCCGGCGATACGGACGCCATCGACTCCAACGGCAGCTTTGAGATGACCGGCGGCTCGGTCCTGGTGCTCAGCGGCTCCCAGATGGGCGGCATGTCCGGCTCGGTGGACGTGGACGGCCGTGTCTCGGTCACCGGCGGCACCATCGTGGCCCTGGGCGGCATCTGCCAGATCCCCCAAACCGGGTCGGTCAACACCTACGTGTCCAGCGGCACCGGCTTCTCCGCCGGCGAATACCGCATCACGGACGCCGACGGCGGCACGATCTTCGCCTTTACCCTGGACGGGTCCTATTCCTCCTGCTGGATCGCCTCGGACGCCTTCCGGCTCAACGGCTCCTATGCGGTGGAAAAGGACGGCTCCGCCTTCCTCAGCTGGACCCAGTCCTCCGCCACAGAAGGCGCTGCGGGCGGCTTCGGGGGCTTCGGGGGCTTCGGCGGCTTCGGCGGAAGATCCGGCGGCCACGGGCGTCACTGACAGGACGACTCACGAGGATACGAACATGAAACACGCAAAGCATTGGTTCCCGGTCCTCTTTGGACTAGCTCTGTTCCTCTTTACCGGCTACCTCCTGGCCGACGCGTTCCTGATCCAGCGGTCATACGCGATCGTTTCTGACGTCACGGAGACGGTGGCGCCCGCCGTCCTGACGATAGCAGCGCCGGCAGCGGCCGAAAGCGCGTCCGTAGAACCGGTCTCCACGGAAACCTCCTATGCGGACGAAAACATCTCCATCGAGCTCAGCACCTATCGGCTGTCGGACACCACCGTCTACGTGGCGGACGTGCAGCTTGCGTCCTCCGATTACCTGCGGACCGCTTTTGCCGACAACACCTACGGGCGCAATATCACGGAAAAGACCTCCTCCATCGCCTCTTCCGTCGATGCCATCCTGGCCGTCAACGGAGATTATTACGGCGCGCAGCGCAGCGGCTACGTGATCCGAAACGGCGTGCTGTATCGAAGCCAGAGCAGCGGCAGCGAGGATCTGGTGATCTACGCCGATGGCTCCTTCGGCATCGTCAACGAGGACGAGATCTCGGCGGAAGCTCTGATTGCAAACGGGGCCTGGAACGTGCTGTCCTTCGGCCCGGCGCTCATCGAGGGCGGCGAGGTGAGCGTTTCGGAAAAGGACGAGGTGGGCAGAGCCATGGCCAGCAACCCCCGCACGGCGATCGGCGTCGTCGACGATCTGCATTACGTCTTCGTCGTGTCGGACGGGCGGACCAGTGAAAGCGACGGCCTCTCCCTCTACGAGCTTGCCTCCTTCCTGCAGTCCCTGGGCGTCGAGACCGCATACAACCTGGACGGCGGCGGTTCGTCCTCCATGGTGTTCCTGGGCAATATCATCAACAACCCCGCATCGGGGAAGAATCGGTCCAACGAAAGGAGCGTGAGCGACATTGTCTACATCGGATACAGCGCGTAAGCTGACCACCCTGCAAAAACTGATCCTGACGGATCTTGCCGCCGCGCTGCTGTGCGCCCTGTTCGGGGCGGTATATGAGCGGTTCAGCCACGAGGTTTACTCGTACTATATGCTCTACGCCTTCGCCTTCCCCCTGGTGCTGGGGGTGCTGCCCCTGTATCTTGTCAGTACGCGCCCCGCGCCCCTTCCAAAGCGCGTCTGCTGGGGCCTGTATCACGCGGGGATCGCCACGCTGACCGTGGGCAGCCTGATCTCGGGCGCACTGGAGATCTACGGCACCACCAGTCCCCTGATCGTCGTGTACTGGATCGCCGGTGCGGCGCTGACTCTTTTGGGCGGACTGCTGTTTTTCACCCGGCTGATCCGGGAACAGGGAAGGGCCGCGTGATGGGCACCGCGAAAAAGGCGCAAGGGACGAAGCCGGCCCTGCTGGCGTGGTCGTTCCTGTCCGCCTGTACCGTCCTGCTGATCTGCTCCAAGAGCTCGCCGCTGTACCCGACGAACGACTGGGTGGACGTGCAATGCTTCTTCACCGTGGGGCGGGGGATTTTGCAGGGGAAGATGCCCTATCTCGATCTCTACGAACAGAAGGGGCCGATCCTGTACCTGTTCTTCGCCCTGGCGGCCCTGATCTCCGGGGAAAGCTTTCTCGGCGTGTTCCTTCTGGAGGTCGTCTGCCTGGGTCTGTTTTTGTACATCGGCACCCGGATCGCCGCGCTGTGGGTGGAGGACGCCGTCTGGCCCCTGTTCCTGCTGCCGCCAGTGCTGGCCCTTTGTATCGGGATCAGCCCCGCCTTCTCCCACGGCAGCAGCGCGGAGGAGCTGTTTCTGCCGGTCATCGCTCTGTTTCTGAAGCTGGCCCTGACAGCGATGCGAGAGGATCGCCCGCTGTCCAGGGGGGAGGCGTTCCTCTGCGGCGTCCTCGCCGCTCTGGCCCTGTGGGTCAAGTATACCTTCTGCGGCGTCTTTGCCGGCGGCGCCCTGGCCCTGCTGGTCTGGTACCTGGCGACGAAAAAGGCGGGCCGGCTTTGGACGGCCCTGACATACGGCCTGCTGGGGGCGCTGGCCCTCACGGTCCCCCTCCTTCTGTGGTTCTGGGCAAGGGACGCGCTGTCTTCCCTGTGGGAGGTCTACTTCGTCAACAACCTGACCGCCTACGCGGCGGGAAAAAGCCCCCGCCACGACCCGCCGCTGACAGCGCTGCTGAACAACTGGATGTGGTCCGTTCCCGCCGCCCTGGGCTGCCTGTGGCCCTTCTTTCGCCCGGGGAAAACCTGGGGCCAGGGACTGCTGCTGATCGGCTCTGCCGCCGCTTTGGGCCTGTTCACCTACGCCAACGGGCGCACCTATCCCTATTACGCCCTGATCCTCTCCGGGTTCAGCGTCCTCGGGTGGGTCCCGGTGCTGCTGTTCCTCCCATGGGCGGTTCAAAAAGCGCCGAAAAAGGCCGTCGCGGCAGGCGCCGCCGCCCTGTCCGTGGTCCTGTTGGCCGGAAGCGGCTGTATCGCATACCGGAACAGCGGCAATGCGTACCTGATGGCGTATGAGCAGGAGGACCTGCCTCAATATCGATTTGCCCAGATCATCCGGCAGGACGACGACGCCTCCCTGCTCAACCTGGGCTTTCTGGACGGCGGTTTCTACCTTGCCTCCGGCGTGGAACCGGAGTGCCGCTTCTTCTGCACGTTCAACCTGAGCCTGCAGGAACAGGACGAGGAGCACGATCGGCTGATCCGAGACGGCGCGGTGAAATACATCGTCGTCCGCGGCAGGAAGTCTCCCGGCAGGAACTATGCGCTGGTGGACAAATGCACCTTCCCCTTCGAGGGACGGGACTGGACGTACTGCCTGTACAAGCTGAAAGACGGGTCCGCTGAAAGATGATGCCCAAAGGAGTCTATTATGCGGGAAAAGCGGCTCCATGATCGAAAGGACGAAAAAAAGCTTCCTTGTTTCATCCGTAAAAAGATGAGCAGGAAGCTTTTTCAGGTTTGCTCGGCCTCTCCGGCGCGGCGCTTATGATGCGTTCAGCGGGATGTAAACGGCAGGGGCTCTTCCGGCATGCTGCCGTCCCGATCCATGGAGAAGCGGCCCATGGGGTAATCCTGCAGATTCTCCAGGATGCGCCGTCCGTCCGCCTTGCCCAGCAGATCCTCCCTGGCCCGCAGCACCAGATTCTCCGCCTGGTGCTTGGAAGGGCCGCCCACGCAGCCGCCGGGGCAGACCATTCCCTCCACGAAGTCGGTGTCCAGCTTCCCCGCCTTCAGCAGGGTCATGGCCTTCTTGCATTCGTCCCCGCCGGCGCAGGTCATGAGCCGGATATCGGAGGTGTCCTCCCCCAGCTCCTTCATGACCTCTATGACGGCGCCGGCGACGCCGCCGCTGCCCGCGAACCGCTTTCCGAAGAGGGACGATTCCTGATAGGTCTCCTCCACCGGCTCGATTTTAACGCCCTTGGCGTCCAGCATGGCCACGATCTCCCCGTAGGTCAGGGCATAGTCGGCCCGATCCGCGATGAGCTCGTTGACGGTCTCCCCCTTCTTGGCGATGCAGGGGCCGATAAACACGGTGACGCAGTCCGGGTCCATATACTTCAGATACCGGGACACGGCCACCATGGGGGAAACGGTGGAGGACTTGTTCTGCTCGTACACCTTCGGGAAATGATGGTGCAGCATGGAGATGAAGGCCGGGCAGCAGGAGGTGGTCATGATCCGCCCCTCCTTTCGGGCCTTGATCCATTCCAGCGCTTCGAAGGCGGCGGTCATGTCCCCGCCCAGGCCAACCTCCACCATATCCGCGAACCCCGCCTTTTTCAGCGCGCTGCGGATGGCCGCCATGGTGATCTCCTTCCCGAACTGACCCTCCGTGGCCGGGGCGCACATGGCGACGACCCGTTTGCCTTCACGGATGGCCTGGATCACGTTCACCGCAAAGATCTTGGAACCGATGGCGCCGAAGGGGCAGTTATGGATGCAGTGACCGCAGTGGATGCACTTCGTTTCGTCGATCCGGCAGATGCCCGCTTCGTCATAGGAGATGGCGCCCACGGGGCAGGCTTTCTTGCAGGGGCGCTCCTGATGGATGATAGCCCCGTAAGGACAGGCTTTGGCGCACAGACCGCAGGATTTGCACTTGGTGGAATCGATGCGCATCTTGGCATCGCCGGGGGAAATGGCCCCGAAGCGGCAGGAATTGAGGCAGGCTTTGCCCAGACAGAAGCGGCAGATGTCCGTGACGAAATAGTCCTGGATGGGACAGTCGTCACAGGCGGCGGGGATGACGGCCACCACGTTCTTGGTGGGGGTGCTTGCTTCGGGACTCATGCCCTGGGCCAGGCGGATGCGGCCCCGAACGATCTCCCGCTCCTTATACACGCAGCAGCGGTACTGGGCTTTGGGGCCGGGGCTGACTTCGTAGACGATCTTCTCCGTCTCCTCCGGGTTCAGCCGGTTGTCCCATGCCAGCCGGCACACTTCCCGCAAAATGAAATGCTTTAGTTCCACGATGCCCTTGTCATTAGTGATCATTTGCTTTTTCGTCTTTCTGTATATTTGCCGGGGAATACCGTTGAAGTGGTTTAACGATTTAATACTAATGGTTCCATCCCTCCTTGTCAATTCATAAAGGGGGATTCGGAAAATGCTCCCGCGAAAGGATCGTGACAGCGCAAAAAGGATCGGAAATACGCAATGTATTGTTGCGAAATGTACATTGTATATGGTGCTATTATATGGTTCCACATGATGGTCTGTTCCATGCGGGACATCACGAACGAGGAGACCGAGCGGGAAAAGAAGGAGCAGATCACCCGTCAGACCGTGGAAGTCGCCGACAAGGTGGTGGAGAAGCAGATGCGCATCGTGCAGGAGATTGCATCGCTGCTGGGCGAAACCGCCGCGGAAACGAAGATCGCGCTGGCGAAGCTGAAGGAGTCCGTCACCGATGAATGATCTTTGCGCCGATATCGGCTATAAAAGCATCCTGCATGCGGGCGAACAGCTCTGCGGCGACCATGTGGACATCGCGTCGGACGAGTATTCCACGGTCGTCGTCCTTGCCGACGGTCTCGGCAGCGGCGTCAAGGCGAGCATCCTCTCCACGCTGACCTCAAAAATCATATCCACCATGATGGCGGAGGGGCTCTCCATAGAGGATTGCGTCCGCACCATCGCCGCGACCCTTCCGGTCGATTCCAAGCACGGCGTCGCGTATTCCACGTTCACGATCGTGCATCTGCTGAACAACACCTATGCGGACGTGATCCAGTACGACAATCCCCAGCTGATCCTGCTCCGCAATGGTCAGAACTACGACTACCCGATGCAGGAAATGATCGTCGGAGACAAGAAGATCCAGCGCTCCCACATCCGTCTGGAGGAAGGAGATCTGTTCATCGCCATGTCCGACGGCTGTCCCCACGCCAGCGCCGAGGAAGCGTACAACATGAACTGGACCCGCAAGGATATCATTGAGTTTATGGAGACGATCTCCCTTGCGGGATACACCGCCAAGACGCTGTCGACCATGCTCGTGGACGAATGCTGGAAGCTCTACGGAGGCGAGCCCCGGGACGATGCGACCGCCTGCGTGATCGCGATCCGCAAGCGCGAGCCGATGAACAACCTGTTCGGGCCGCCCAGCGATCCGGACGACGCCGAGCGCATGATGAACCTGTTCTTCTCGAAGGAAGGCAAGCATATCATCTGCGGCGGCACGACGGCGTCGATCGCCGCGAAGCATCTGCAGGTGCCGCTGCACCCGGGGACCGGCGAGATGATCGGAGGTGTTCCCCCCACGTCCGAGCTGGAAGGGGTCGATCTCGTCACCGAGGGCGTCATTACCATGAGCCGGGTGGTCGAGTATGCCCACGACTTTATCGACGAGAACGCCCAGTATGAGACGTGGAGCTACGGGCGGGACGGCGCGTCGATGATCTGCCGCCTGCTGTTCGAGGAAGCGACCGACATCAATTTCTACGTGGGACGGGCGGTCAACCCCGCCCATCAGGACCCGAACCTGCCGATCAATTT
>CAMHDC010000030.1 GCA_946183765.1 uncultured Clostridia bacterium
AGGGTCTCGTTGATGAGCTGGTTCATCTCGTCGTTCTTGGCCTGGCTGTCGGTGAGAAGCTTCCAGCGGGTGCGGCCCACGCTGCGGGTGGGGATGATGAGCAGCGGGATCACCAAAATGCCTACGCAGGCCAGCTGCCAGCTCATGCTGAACAGGGCCACCAAGGTGGTGACCACGGTGGCCACGTTGCTCACGATGCTGGTCAGCGTACCGGAGATCACGGAGGACACGCCCCCGATGTCGCTGTTCATGCGGGTGATGATGTCGCCCTGCTTCTCCGAGGTGAAGAAGGCGTGGGGCATGTGCTGCAGATGATCGTACATCTGGTTCTTCATATCGAAGATGATGCGGCGGCTAATCCAGGCGGAGATATACCCGGAGAGCACGTTGACCACCTGGGACACGGCCAGCGTGGCGAGGGCCATGAGCAGCAGCTGGATCAACAGCTTCAGATTACGGCCGATGAGGGCCTCGTCCACGATCCGCCCCGTGATGATGGAGGGCAGGAGCCCCACCACGGAGGACAGCAGGATGGTGACGAACACCAGCGCGAACTGGAGCCAGTAGGGTTTGAGATAGCCCAGGATGCGCTTGATCAACGCCCCTGTGACCTTGGGCATGTTTTGCTTTTCTTCCTCGGTGAGGAAGCCTCTCGGGTTCATTCGCCCGCCCGGACCTGCCATGGTGAACCTCCCTTATTTCCCGGTCTTTTTGGTGGAGGAGGTCTTTTTCGCCGTGGTGGTCTTCTTGGCCGTGGTGGAAGTCTTCTTGGCGGTGGACGCCGGCTTCTTGGCCGCGGTGGAGGTCTTCTTCTTGCCGGAGGAGGACGTCTTCTTTTTCTTGCCCGTGGAGGCGGTCGTCGTCTGTGCCGGCGTATCGTCGCCCAGCAGGGACACCAGGGAACCTAAGAGCCCGCCGCCGCTGCTCTGCTGCTGCGCCGGCTGGGAGCTGCCGCCCAACAGGCTCCCCAGAAGGGAACCGCCGCCGCTCTGCTGGCCGGAACCGCCGCCCAGCAGGCTCCCAAGGAGGGAACCGCCGCCGGCAGTCTGCTGCTGCACGGGCTGAGCCGGAGTGCTGTCGTTCAGCAGGGAGCCCAGCAGGCTGCTGCCCGCGTTGGTATCCGCGTCATTGCCGCCGCCCAGGAGCATGCCCAACAGGGAATCGTTGCTGCTCTGCTGCACGGGCTGGGAATTGCCCCCCAGCAGGCTCCCCAGCAGGGAACCGTTGGAACTGCTGCCGCCGCCCAGGAGTGACCCCAGAAGGCCGCCGCCGCTGTTTCCGCCGGAGCTGCCGCCCAGCTTGTTCTTCAAGAGCAGGAACAGCAAAATGGGCGCGGCGATCTTCAGGATGCTGCCGGCCTGCCCGTTGGACACGTGGGCGTTGCTGGCCGCGGTTTGGGTGGCCGTGGAGCTGTTCCCGCCCAGCAGTAGGGACAGAAGGTCGAGGCCGCCCGCCCGGGTGCCGCCGCTGCGGGTGACGGCCTGCTGCTCGGCCACGGCCGCGTTGGTGCGGCTGGCCAGGGCGCCGGCAGCGTCGTCCTTTTCGATGGCCGGCAGAACGGCGTTGAGCACGTCCTCCACCTGCTTCTCGGTGACCCCTTTGCCCGCCGCTTTGGCGATGCTTTGCAGGGTGTTTTCATCCAACAGAGCGCGAATGGAATCCATATGTAGTACACTCCTTTCCAAGATAGCATAAAAATACCACAATCCTCTGAGAATGGCAATCCAAAGAAGGAAAAAAACGCAGATTTTGTTTATGAATCCGTTGCAACACACCACACCTTGTGGTATACTGCTTTCATCCATAGAATATATGGTGCATTCTCAAAAGGGGGAACTCAACTTTGGAAGAGGAAAAGAAAGTCAAGGCCGCTAAGGCTGAAGAAAAGAAAGCGCCCGCCAAGAAGGCCGCGCCCGCGGAGACGAAGAAGCCTTCCGCCGCCGCGCTGAAGGCGGCTCTCGCGCAGATGGAGGAGCAGGAAACCGGCAAGAAGAAGAACACCGTCCTGTGGCGTGTGCTGGCGTTCGTCATGTGGGCGCTGGCCATCGTGGCCATGTATCTGCCCCAGATCGGCAACCTGGAGCTGCCCTTCGGCGCCATGCGGATGCTGGTCCTCAAGAACTACACGCCCATGATCATCGACATCGTGGTGGCCGTGGCCCTGTGCATCGGCGCCGCCCTGCTGTGGAAGAAGGCCAACCACATCCATCCCGTCAAGTCCCACAACAAGATCGTCCAGTTCATCTGGAACCAGCTGGGCCTCATCATGGCCTTTTTGATCTTCTTCGTCATCGGCCTCGTGCTGATCCTGAAGAACGACAAGCTGGACGCCAAGACCAAGAAGATCGCCATCGCGGCCCTGGCCGCCATCACGCTGTTGGTGGGCGGCGTCTCCGCCGACTATCACCCCGTGACCCAGGACGAGGTGGACAAGGTCACCCAGGAGTACAACATCGACACTCAGGACCCCGACGGCTGCTACTGGACCACCTACGGCCGGAAGTATCACCTCTTTGACGACTGCCAGGCCCTGAGCAACACCTCCGCGGAGAACCTGCATCACACCTCTCTGCAGGAAGCCTGGGAAGCCAACCGCGGCGAGCTCTGCAGCTTCTGCGCCAAGCGGGCCACCGACAACGGTGTCGGCGGCGGCGCCGTCACCCCCGCCAATCCGTAACGAACCAACCGAAAAAGGAGCTGCTTCGCGCAGCTCCTTTTTATGTTCCTTTGTTTATACCGCCCGCTCGGTGCGGCTGATGTAGAAGAGGGCCAGGGCGCCGGGGCCCACGTGGCTGCCCGTGACGGGCTCATAGGGCACGGTGAGGATGGGCAGGTTGGGGAGCTTGGCGCGGATGCGTTCGATCAGCTTCTGCGCGTCAGCGGCGCAGCCCGCCTGGGCGATGCCCACGCCGCAAGCGTCCTTTTCGTCGATGTTGTCGATGAGATCGTCCGCCAGGGTGCGGATGGAGGCCTTGCGGCCCACGGTCTTGTTGGTGACCACGATGCGGCCCTCCTCGTCCCCCCGAAGGATGGGCTTGATGTTGAGCACGGAGGCGATGACCGCCTTCATGCGGGAGATACGGCCGCCCCGCCGCAGATACATGAGATCGTCCACGGTGAATACCTGCATCATGTGGGTCCGCAGCCGGTCCAGCTCCTTCAAAACCTTCGACAGATCGGCCCCCGCCTTCTGCAGCTTCTGCGCCGCCAGCACCAGCAGCCCCTCTCCCAGGGACGCGCCCTTGGTGTCGAAGACTTCGAAGCGGCGCTGGGGATACTTCTCCCCCGCCTCCCGGGCCGCCACCGCCGATGCGCCGAAGGCCCCGCTGATGCCGGAGGACATGCCGATGTAGAGCACGTCGTTCCCCGCCATGGCCTCCTGCTCGAATACCTCCCGATAGGCTTCGGAATTGATCATGGACGTGGTGGAGGTAGTGCCCGCCTTCAATTCCTCATAGAAGGCGTCGTAGGCAAAGGTCTCCGTGTTGAGGCAGCATTCCTCCGGACCGCTGTTGCGGGAGAAATGGAAGGGCAGCACACGGATATTCAGTTTTTTGCACAGCGGCGCCGGAAGATTCGCCGAAGTATCGGTGCAAATATGAAAAGGCATACCATCGTCCTCCTGTATCTAATATCTGATATTATATTACGCCATATTTATGATGCTGTCAACCGATTCACGAAAATGTTTCATTTGTGCCATTCTTGTTTTCTCTTGTCAATGCCGCGCGGATATAGTATACTGAATTATCATACGAGGAGAAGGACTGTATGGCATACGACGTGAAGCTGATCGGCGCCAAGCTCCGCCGGTGGGAAAACTATCTCAAGAACTTTCAGCTGCCCCAATGGAACGAACTGCCGGATATGGATCTGTATATGGACCAGGTGGTCATGCTGCTGCAGCGGTATCTCAACTTCCTGCCCGAGGACGAGCACGGCAACGCCGCCATCACCGCCAGCATCATCAACAACTACGTGCGGCTGAAGATCATGCCGCCCCCGGTGAAAAAGAAATACACCCGGGTCCACATGGCCTACCTCATCATCGTCTGCTCCCTGAAGCAGAGCGTGAACATCCCCTACATTCAGAAGATGCTGCCCCTGGGGCTCCCCGAGGCGGAGGTGCGCCGCATCTATGAGGAATACGTCAAGACCCATCACGACATGTGCCTGGCCTTCATCCAACTGGTCCGGGCCGCCGGAGACGACGTCCTCCACGATCCCCAGGCTCAGAGCGTGGACGTGGAACGGCTGGTCTACTCCTCCGCCATCGTATCGGGCTTCTCCAAGCTGTTGACGGAGAAGATGGTCCATCTGGAGGGCGAAACCCTGGAGGGTCTGCCGAAAGAAAAAGTAGCGCCAAAACGAAAGTAAGGTAAGAACGCAAAGAAACGGCCCACGGGCCGCTTCTTCATTTATCTATAGCGTTATCCAGTATCGTCTGAGGCGGTGGCGCCCCTCCGCTTCGTTATCGGCGTCGACGGTGTCCGCCAGGACGCCGCCCAACTTTTCGATGACGCGGATGGAAGGCCGGTTCTCCTCATTCACGGTGAGCAGCACCCTCTCCATGCCCAGGGACTTTGCGATTTCAAGGCCCTGCCGCAGGATCATTGTGCCGTATCCCTTCCCCCACTCCGACGGTCGGACGGCGTATCCTACGCTGCCGATATCAAACAGGACCTTTTCGGTGAAGTCCGTCCGGCACTGGAACTCGCCGATGAACCGATCACCGTCCACCGCCCAGTAGTGACAGCTCCGGGCCACCCCGGGCAGAAGGCCCTGCTCCTTTCGGTCGTACCAGGGCTTCGTGCGGGCGAACCAGGTCTCGTCGATGGTGTCGGGAGGGGTGGGCCGAAAATACGGTTCGCCGTTTTCATACAGTTCCCTGCAGTATTCCCTGTATCCCTGCACGTATTCAGGGCACCGTTTTATCAGCTTCAGCATGGCAGTATCAATGATCGGATTTCAGGCCCGCGCCGCACATGGTGATGAGGGTGTCGGGGGTGGGCCCGCAGAGCTCACAGTAGCGCCGATAGGCCGCGTAGTTGGCGGCGGTGGTGTGTTCGATGTAGACGCCCTTCCCGGCCAGGGCTGCCCGGGCTTCCAGTATCCGGTCCTCCGGGGCGTGGACGAAGCGGACGCCGTGCTTCTTCGCATAGGCCAGTATCTCCTTCCCCCGCATGGGCCGGCCGATGGCGATGCCCTCGGCGATGGTGGGCGTGGGCGTGATGTGGGCAGGCTCGTCCAACCCCTGCTCCATGGCCTGCAGCAGGGGATCGCAGGTCTCGGTCTGCAGGGCGATGATCTGGGGGAATGTATCGATGCAGCCCGCGGCCTCCAGCTCCTCCAGGGCCTTCATGGCCCCCAGGAACAGGGTGCCGTTGCCCACGGGGATCACCAGGTTGGCGGGGATGCGACGAAGCTGCTCGTAGACCTCGTAGATGTAGGTTTTGGTGCCCTCATAGAAGAAGGGGTTGTAGACGTGGTTGGCGTAGTAGGCCCCCTCCTGGTCCACCTTGGCCCGGCACACGTCGGCGCAGTGGTCCCGGCTGCCGGGCACCACGGTGCAAGTCGCCCCGTGGGCGCGGATCATGTCGATCTTCTTGGGGCTGGTCCCCTCGGGCACGAAGATCTCGCAGCCGATCCCCGCCCGGGCGCAGTAGGCCGCCACGGCGTTGCCCGCATTGCCGGAGCTGTCCTGGACCACTTTGTCTACCCCGATCGCCTTGGCGTGAGCCACCACCACCGCGGCGCCTCGATCCTTGAAGGACAGGGTGGGCATGAAGTAGTCCATCTTGAGGAGCACGTTCTCGTCCAGCCGCACGATGGGGGTCATGCCCTCGCCCATGCTGATGTCCCGCCAGGCGTCCGAATAGAGGCCCATGAAGGGGTGGTAGCGGAACATGCTCCACTCGGTTTTGTCCACCTTGTCCAGGTCGAACCTGGGCGGCGTGAAATCCAGTTTCCACAGGCCCCCGCAGTCGCACTTGGGCTTTCTGGTGATGACGCTCTCCCGCTTTTGGCAGACGCTGCAAACAAATTCCATAGGTTTTCCTTTCTAAAACGAGCGCCCCTCGAAAAGGAGCGCTCGTTTTCGATCCGTATCTTTAGTAGACGACCGCCGGCGTCCAGTAGACGTTGCCGTAGATGTCCGTGAGCCGGTAGCTGACGGAGACGTCGTCGTTGCTGATGGCACGGTAGTCCACGATAATGCTGCTGCCCGCGGTGAAGGCGTTGCCCAGGGTATAGCTGCCCTCATACGCGCCCTCGGAGGTGTAGTAGTCGCAGAGAAGCTGGATCCTGTCGCCCCTCTCGATGGGGATGGAGCCCTTGGCCTGGGTCTCGGTCTCCCCGGCGTAGAGGGGATCGGCGCCCAGCACGGTCCCGTTGCCTTCCATGTCGATGAACACCATAATGTTCATCAGCATCTGCTCACCGTCCCGCGTGATCCGGGCGGGGATGCGGCCGTAGGTGCCCTCCTCCCCTGCCTCCGTCATGTAGAAGGCGGCGGGGTTGCCGTCCAGGCAGATCCAGGTGCCGTCGAAGCCCAGGATGAGATCGTTATTCTGATCGTACTCCAGATAGTTGTCGCAGCCGAGGTCGATGAAGCCCTGTCCGTCGTCCACGAAGATGTTGAGGGCCGCGGTCTCGATGAGGCCCCATTCCTCGTCCGTAAGGACCAGGGTCGACACGCCGTTCCTGTCGGTGACGGTGATCCGGGCGGGATCGAGCCGGTTCTGAGCGATCTCCGCCGCCTTGCTGGCCACCAGGTCCGTATCCACCCAGTCGAGGGCGGCGGGCATGGACCGGCCGGAGAAGGCGGAGAGAAGATCCATGATGGTGGAGGCGTCCACGCTGTTGCCGGCGGAGTAGGAACCGGAGCCGGCGTCGGTGGTGTAGCTGCCCAGCAGGGAGCCCAAAGGCGAGGAGGAACCGTAGGGAGAGCTGCCGCCGGAGGAACCGTAGGACCCGCTGTCCATGAAGCCGCCCAGGAGGGTGCTCAAAAGATCCCCGCCGGAGGAGTAGGAGCCGTAGCCATACTGGGACGCGGAGGAGGCGAACTGACCGCCCTGGCCCACGCTGGCGAAGCTCTGGATGCACTTGGTGTACTCCGCGTCCAGTCCCAGGCTGTTATAGGTGTTGACGGCGCTCTTCACGCCGTTCAGCGTCTCATAGGGGAAGTAGACGGACACGCCGTATGCCCGGGTCATGGTGGACTTGTTGTAGGCCACGCACCCCTTCAGGGCGGCGGAGAGGGTCTTAGATTCCGCGGTGCCGATCCGGTCGCACAGGTCGATCATGTCCACCTGGTTGATCCGGCTCTGGCGGGCGAACTGACGGGCGTTGGCCCGGGCGTCGGCCACCTGCTTGTAGTTGTTGCCCTTGATGAGGTTGGTGGTGGCGGTGGAGAAGTTCCTGAGCGCCTGGGGCACGGTGCCCTGCATCTTCGCAAGGTCCAGCACGCTCAGCGTCACCTGGGCGTTGGCCTGGGCCCGGGTGCTGGCGGCGACGAAGGTGTCCACGATGGTCTTACCGATGCTCTCCGTGGAAGCGGAGGTGTTCTTCGACAGCTGGGTGAGCCAGTCGGTGTAGTACCAGCCGGTGCCGGGCTCGGATTCCTCGGAGGCGATCATGTAATCCGCGTAGTTGTTGCAGACCATGGCGGTCTCCAGCGTGGCCATGAGGCAGGCGTCGAAGCCGATCCAGTCGAAGACGCAGCCGCCTTTCTTCAGCGCCGCGTCGATCTCAGGCAGGGTCATGGTGTCGGCGGAGAGGCCGAAGCCGCTTCCCTGCTTCTCGTCGTAGCCGTAGCCGGAGAGGGAGCCGCCGCCGTGATCCCAGAAGATCAGGATGTTCCGATCCGCCGGGAAGTTCTTTTTGCAGTACTGGATGAAGGACGCCAGGTTGTCGGGGTCCGTCATGTAGGCGGTGCCGAAGTTGTCCTCCAGCCGCCGCAGACCTCCGGTCTGGACCTGATAGATCTGGTTCCGGGCGCTGGAGACGATGTTGTTCTTCCAGGCCTTGCAGCCGCCGGTCTCCACGATCACGTTCACCTTATCGGAGATGGTGGCCTTCACCATCTCGCCCAGATCGCTGGTGCCCATGCCGTACTTGGACTCCAGGTCCGTGCCGCACATATAGATCATGACGGTGACGGTATCCTGGCCGTTGCCCTTGGGGATCACCCGCTTAGCCCGGGCCTCCCCCGCCACGGGGGCGGCGGTCACCACGGGGGCTTCGGTATACACGGGGGCCTGGGTGACGATCGGGGCCTGGGTCACCACGGGCGCCTGGGTGTAATAGGGCGCTTCGGTGATTTGGGAAACCTGGTTCGTATCCGGATAGTAGGACACGTCGCTGCCGGAGAAGGCGCCGCCGCATTTGCCGAGCAGCCCCAGCACCGCCACCACGGCGATGACGAGGAGCAGGATACGGCGATACTTTTTCGGCAGGACCAGCAGCAGGGCCAGCAGACCCAGCTTTCCGGCGGTGGACCGTTCCCCGTCCCGGTTCTCCCCGGGACGCTGATCGAAGCTGCCCGTGCGTCCGCTGCCCGTGCCTACGGGACGGGAGGATACCTTGTCTCCCTTGCCCACGTTGGCAGAGCCGGAACCGACTTTTTTACCGTGGCCGACAGGCCGTTTGTTTTCCATCTGTCAATGCTCCCTTATTCGTAGTCTCGTTTGGATACAGTATACAATTTTATCGGTGAAAACGCAAGATGAAGGGCGAAAAATCAGCGCTTCCCGCCCGCCGCGGACAGGGAGAGCAGCATCTGGCTGGGACCGTAGAAGGCCCACATCATGTTGAAGGGTATGTCGTGGAGGGTCTTGAGCAAAGGATAGGCAGAGAGGTCCAGGTAGAGGGCGGCGTTGTTCACCGCCACGAACAGGTCGCAGCCCAAAAAGAGGGTCATGCCCAGGGTGAAGAGAAGGTTCCGAGGGGTGAGATAGCTGAAGAAGACGGTGGTGACGAGGAAGGAGGCGTACACCGCCCCCATGAGCAGCACCGGGTCCGCGCCCCGGGCCAACACGACCGCCACGATGAGGAGGGTGCCGCAGGCGCAGGCCCAGGCGAGGGTGTGGGAGAGACGCCGCCGCCCGTCCTCCATCCACCACAGCCGCAGGGCCCAGCAGAGCTGGGCGCAGCAAAAAAGCGCCATGCCGGGGATCCACTGCTCGTCCTTGAGAGCCACCAGAAAAAAGTCCGCCCCCGCGGTGAACAAAAGGGCCAGCAGCGCGAAAAAACCGTCTATGTCGGCGTGCCGATGGCCGCAGGCGAAGGCGAAGCACAGGATCACCAGGGCGTACTCGAACAGGCGGTTCATCTCCCCCGCCGGGTAGACGACCAGAAACAGGGTGCACAAGCACACCCCGACCGTCAGGAAGGCCATGGTGCCGAAAGCCCCCGCAAAGAGGCCGCTTCGCTTCAGTTTTCTTTTTCCGCTTCTCGTTTCAAATCCTCCGCCCGCAGGCCCGGTCCCGGGTCGCCCAGCCGCCAGTGCTTCCGGCAGAGGCCGAT
>CAMHDC010000031.1 GCA_946183765.1 uncultured Clostridia bacterium
CGGATACTATACTGCTCACGCCCTTCTCCTCCATGGCCACGCCGTACAGGGTGTTACACACCTCCATACTGCCCTTGCGATGGGTAATCAGAATGAACTGGGTCTGTTTCCCGTAGTCCCGGACGAATTCGGCGAACCGGCTTACGTTGGCTTCGTCCAGGCTGGTCTCGATCTCGTCCAGGAAACAGAACGCCGGGCTCTTGACCCGCAGCATGGCGAACAGCAAAGCGATAGCCGTCAAGGCTCTTTCTCCACCGGACATGAGACTAAGCAGCTGCAGCTTCTTGCCGGGGGGCTGGGCGATGATGTCGATGTCGCAGTTCAGCACGTCCTTGGGGTCGCTGAGCCGCAGCTCCGCCTGCCCGCCGCCGAACAGGGCTACGAACACGTTCTTGAACTCCTTTTGCACCCGATCAAACTCTCCGGCGAACACCTTTTCCATGGTCCGGGTGAGCTTCTCGATCAAGGTATAGAGGTCCTGTGCCGCACTGGTCAGATCGTCATATTGTTTGCTCAGGTTTTCGAATCGCTCCGAGACCTGAGCGTATTCCTCGATAGAATCCAGATTCACCGTGCCCAGGGAACGGATCTGTTCCCGAAGCTTGGCCGCCCGCTGACCGCTGGAGGTGATGGGGATATCCTCCCTCAGCTGCAGGGCGTTCTCGTAGGTGAGGCCGTAGTTTTGCCAGATACGATCCTGCTGCTGCTCCAAAGACGTCTGAAGCTTGCCAAGGGCCATCTCTGTCTTGGTCCGGCTGTCCAACAGCTCTCGGGTGCTGGCCAGCAGCTGGTCCCGCCGGTCGCGGCGAACCCGCAGCTCCTCCTTCTGGGCGGACCGCTGATCGTCCACCTTCTGCTGCTCCTGCTGAGCGGCGGACAATACCGCTTTCGCTTCCTCGACGCGCACTTGCAGCTCGATTTGGGCTTGTGCCTCCCCTTCGGCTTCCTGCTGTGCCCGCTGTGCTTCTTCCAACAGAGTCGCCCGCTTTTGCCCGCAGCGCTCAATCTCCCGCGTGAGACGTTCCCGTTCCGCTTCTCGGGCAGAGGCCTCTTTCATAACGGCGGTGTGCCGCAGTCTGAGTTCGGTCAAAGCATCCGCCTGCTCGTCCCGTTTCTTGCGGAGCGCATAGAGCGCCTTGCTCTCCTCCACGACCTCCTGCCTGGAAACGTTTCCGTGTTCTTCCAGATCGGTCTGCTCGTTGTTGAGCAAAGCTTTCCGTTCCTGAATGGAGCGAGCATTCTCCTTCGTGGCAGCCAGTTCCTCCTCCAGCGTTTCCAGGTCGGAACGGGTTGATTCGATGTCCCGTTGAATGATGCTGAGCTTGTCGTTCTGTCGTTCGAGGTCGATATCCCTGTCGTGCAGATCTGCGACCAGACCGTCCACCTGAACGGCAGCCAGGGTGACTTGCTGCTTTTTCTCCAGCAGTCGATCCACAGCAGCTTTACGCTCTTTTTCCAGCTCGGCATACCGTTTCTTGAGATCTGCGATCTCCCGCTCCCGGCCCAGGATGCCGAAGCTTTTGCGTTGACTGCTGCCGCCGGTCATGGCGCCCCCGGGGGTGATCAAGTCGCCTTTCAATGTAACGATCTGAAAGACGCCGCCGGAGCGCTCCTTTAAGCTGACGCCAACGGAAAGATCCTCCACCACCACGGTCCGGCCGAGAAGGTAGTCCACGGCCTTGTCCATTCCTTCTTCCCAGCGGATAAGGTCGCAGGCAAGGCCGATGACACCCTTTTCCTTCAGGAAGTGGCGATCCTTCTCCCGCACACCGTTCTCCGAAAGGAGGTCCAGGGGCAGGATGGTACAGCGGCCGAACTCACGCTTTCGCAAGGTTTCGATGATGTATTTCGCGTCGCGGCCGGTCCGGCTCACCAGATTCTGCTGAGCGCCGCCCAGCGCCGTGCCCACTGCGACTTCATATTTTTCCGGTACGTGGATAAGCTCTGCTACTACGCCCACGATCCGCTGTCTGAGCTCCATGTCCCGTTCCGCCAGGTCCATGATCAGCCGCACGCTGTTCTGATAGCCCTCGCGTTTTCTGACCATTTCCTCCAATACGTGGAGGCGGGAGGACATAGCGCCGCTCTCCTGCTCCTTCTGGCGGACGGCGTCCGTCTCCGTTTCCTGCTCAGACAGAAGCTTGGCGTGATTTTCTCGTGCTTCGCGCAGGGCCTCACGTCCCTCTTCCCGCAGAGAAGCAAACCGTTCCTGTTCCGCTTTAGCCTGTTTCTGCTCTGCTTGCAGATCTTCCAGCCGCCTGCTGTTCTTGTCCATATCCACGCGGATAGCCTCTGACCGTTCCGTCAAAGACTGTTCCAAGGCAGACAAACGAGACAGACTGCTCTTTTTATCGGAGAGGCGGTTCAGCTCCTCCATGATCCGATTCTTTTTCTCTTCCAGAGCTGCTTCCGCCTGATCGCAGGCCGTTTGAAGTTTTGAGAGAGCATCGCTGGCGTTCTCGATCTGCTGCTGCAGCGCTTCTTTCTCCTCGTCGGAAAGGTTGCCCAGGCTATCCAGCGTCTGCTGTCGTTCCGTAGCTTCCTTTGCCTGAGCATCCGCCTCAAGAAGAAGCCGTTCCTGCTCCTTCGCCAGCGTTTCCTGACGAGCCTGCTTCAGCTTTATCTCGCTCTGAATGCTCTCCACCTGAGAAAGGAGTCCCAAAAGTTGTTTCTGGCCTTCGTCCAGCTTTTCGTCCAGCTCCCGTATCTTGTCCTCCAGCTCGTGGCTGGCCTCCTGCAACATACCGTCCTCAGACTCTACGCCGGAAAGCTTTTCCCGAACTTCGTCTAAAACGGCCTGCAGTTCCGCAATCTTCGCTCGATTTTTCTCCGTCTCGTGAAGGAACAAGTTTACTTCCAACCGACGAAGCTCCTCCCGCGCGCCCTGGTACTGGATCGCTTTCTCCCGCTGTTCCTGGAGGGGCCCGATCCGGCTTTCCAGTTCGTGGAGAATGTCGCCGATACGCTCCATATTCTTTTGGGTGCTTTCCAGCTTTTTTTCAGCTTCGGTGCGGCGCACGCGATAGCGCATGACGCCGGCCGCTTCCTCCAGGGCGGAGCGGCGGTCGGCCGATTTGTTGGAAAGAATCTCATCCACCTTGCCCTGAGAGATGATGGAATAGCCGTCCCGACCGATGCCCGTATCCCGAAACAGTTCCAGCACGTCCTTCAAACGGCAATTCTTGCCGTTGACGGCATATTCGCTCTCCCCGTTGCGGTATACCCGGCGGGTGACGGCCACTTCGCCATACTCCACCGGCAGGGAATGATCGGCATTGTCGAAGGTCAACGTCACCTCGGCCATGCCCAAAGGACGGCGCTTTTGTGTGCCGTTGAAGATCACATCCTCCATCTTGGCGCCGCGCAGCGCCCGGGCGCTCTGCTCACCCAGCACCCAGCGGACCGCATCGGAAATGTTGCTCTTTCCGCTGCCGTTGGGGCCGATGACGGCCGTTATCCCGCTGCCGAATTGCAGTTCAGTTTTCTTTGCGAAGGATTTGAACCCCTGCATTTCCAGCTTCGTCAGTCGCATTCTTTCGTATATCTTTCCATAGCCATTTGTGCAGCTGCCTGTCCGGCGGCCTGCTTGGAGGAGCCGGAACCTGTGCCCCATTCCACTTCGTCCACCAGCACCCGCATGGTGAACAATTTCTTATGATCCGGGCCGGACTCGCTCACCAACTCATAGCGGATCGCCCGCCCCTTATGATCGGCATGGACCAATTCCTGAAAAGCGGTCTTGCTGTCCTTGGAAGAGGAACGATTCCCTATGGCTTCAGCGGAAAGCACGTATTCATGAACCAGGCGCTGCGCCTCCTCCAGCCCACCGTCCAGGTAGACGGCAGCCAGCACCGCTTCAAATGCGTCGGACAAAATGGAATCTTTTTCCCGACCGCCGCACTGCTCCTCGCCCCGGCTCAACAGCAGGTATTCGCCCAGGCCCAGACGCCGCGCGGCAGCGGACAAGGCGCTTTCACAGACCAAAGAGGAGCGAAGCCGCGTCAACGCCCCTTCCCGCATCTCGGGATGGGTATCGAAAAGATGACGGGAAACCAGGTGCTCCAGCACCGCGTCTCCCAAATACTCCAACCTTTCGTTATCTTCGCCCATGCGATGCTGTTCCACCGCCAGCGAGGAATGGGTCAGCGCACGACGCAACAGGCCCTCGTCCTGAAAACGATAGCCAAGCCTGTCCATACACCGTATCAAATCACCCATGGTACGCACTCCTATAAAAAGGCCCGCATCCTGCCGGTGCGGGCTGACCCATTCGAGCGAAAGGGTATGCTCAAATTATTTGGCAAGATAGCCCACCACATCGCCTACGGTTTTGATGTTGGGCAGTACCTCATCGGGGATCTCCACATCGAATTCCTGTTCCATGTCCATGACCAGTTCAACGATGTCCAGAGAGTCCGCATGCAGATCATCGATCAGGCTGCTTGAGGGCGTGATGGTCTCCGGATCGATATCCAACTGCTTGGCGATGATCGCGCGTACCTTCTCAAAATCCATTATTTGCTCCTCCTGTATAAAATGCGTTGTTATTCACAAAATTACTGACTAATTGTAAATCACAGGCCGCGATCTGTCAACCAATTTTTTCTTCCGTCGGCTGCTCATTATTCGCCTGAACTGCCGCGGCGATCTTTTGGGTCACGCCGCCCCGCACCAGCTTCTGGGCCTGACGGATAGCGTTATAAAACGCTTTTGCGTTGGAGCTGCCGTGGGCCTTGATGACCCCGCCGTTCACGCCCAACAGCGGCGCTCCGCCCACCTCGGTATAATCCATCTTTTTCTTCAAGGAAGCGAAGGCCGGTTTGGCGATGGCTCCGCCGATGGTGCCGCGAAGAGACCCCATAAGCTCGGTCTTCAGCATGGAGGTGATGGCTTTCGCCGTGCCTTCCGTGCTCTTTAGAAGCACGTTTCCGGCAAATCCATCCGTGGTCACCACGTCAAAATCGCCGCTCATAAGTTCTCTCGCCTCGCAGTTTCCGCCGAAACGGATACCCTCCAGCTCTTTCAAAAGCGGATACGTCTCCTTGGTGAGCTCGTTTCCCTTCTCTGCCTCCTCGCCGTTGTTCAGAAGACCGACGATTGGAGCTTTTACGCCTTCCACCAGCTCCATATAGGCGCTGCCCATCTGAGCGAACTGCACGAGATACAGGGGCTTGCAATCCACATTCGCCCCTGCGTCGATGATCATGGTATGTCCGCCCTGCAGATTGGGGATCAGCGGCGCCAAAGCGGGCCGCTGCACATCCTTGATACGGCGAATGATTAGGGTGCCGCAGGCGAGGACCGCGCCGGTGCTGCCTGCGCTGATAAAGCAGTCCGCCTCCTTGTCCGCCACGGCCTTGGCCGCCAGGACCATAGAAGCGTTTTTCTTGCGCCGCACTGCCACAGCCGGCGCTTCCTCGCAGGTTATGATTTCCGTCGAAGGCTTGATCACAAGCCGGTCGGATGGATATTCCTTCCCCTGAAGACAAGTCCTGATCTGCGTCTCATCGCCGAACAGCCAAATGACAAAATCGTTTTCCAACGCTCGCAGGGCCAGCAGAGCGCCGTCCACCACCGCTTGTGGGGCGTTATCGCCGCCCATAGCGTCCAAAGCTAAGATCATATTCCGCTCCTTCACAGACTTTTCTTGTAGTATACATGGATTTAGTCACGATTTCAACAGAAAATCTCTATATGGTAAGGAGCGAGTAGCAGCCACCTATCTTTTTTGCCTGTCCAAAAGCAGTCCCCGAACCATAGCTCCCGCCATGCCCGCGGCAATGCAGATGATCAAATCGCCCACCAGGGCCCAGGAAGGGATGAATCCACCCATGCAAATGCTGAGACCGACCACCAGGATCAAATCGTATAAAGCGCCGGCCACAGCGCCCGTCACCGCCGTCCGCTCCATAGCTTTGCGTACAGCAAAGAATCCGGCGGCAAAGGGGCAGATCACCTTTAGAATTCCGTTGACCGGTCCGATAGCTCCCTCACCCGCTTTATCCCAATACAGTAAAAGTGAAAGAAGCAGCATACCCAGCAAAGCGATCCCACAGCCGATAAGCGCCCCTGTCAGCTGCCGCCAGGTAAGCAATCCCTTTGTACGCCTTGTCCGCTTTTTCATTTCAAACCTCCCCATATTTGATAAGAAAGCTTATGCGCCGAGGGTTTGGGAAATGAAAAAGCCGGCCAACGGCCGGCTATAGTTTTGAATGCTGCTTATTCCACCACGGATTCGCTCATGGTGTTCTCCGCGCCCTTCTCCTCGATCTGGGAGATGGCGCCGCGGGCAAAGACCAGATGGATCTTGTCGGGTCCGACCTGCATGACCACATAGTCGTCCTTCACGGAGGTGATGGTGCCATAGATGCCGCCGATGGTGCGAACCCGATCGCCGGGACGCAGGGAAGCCAGCATCTCCTTAACTTTCTTATCCCGCTTGCGCTGGGGAATGATCATGACGGCCATCAGGACAACCATGATGAGGATCAAAGGAAGGGTGGACATGAGGGAGGAAGCGGTTCCCTCAGCGACCGCGGCCACGACGGGGCCCATGAAAAGATTCAGCATGCAACTTGATTTCCTTTCCGAATTTCAACATTGATTTTACGACAGTTTCTTCCCCGCGTCAAGAGCGAAAAAGCTCCTTCACCTTATATCAAAAGCGAAGGAGCTGTTTTCATTTGAGCAGCGAACTGTGCTTGATCGCGCGTGCGGCCCGCTTGCCGTCCCGCTTCATCCGCCGCCATACGTCAGGATAGATGGCGTTCATCGCAGTGATCGCCAGCGCCATGCCGCCGATCATGCCTAAGCCTATGCCTGGTGTTTTCATATGAATTACCGCCTTTCCTTCACGATGGAGGGAGAAAAAAAGTACGTCCCTCTCTGGTAGTATGCGAAGGAGGGACGTGTACCATGCGGTCATTTTTATATTTTTTTATCCTCGAAGCCGCGCCACTGTTTTCTGCAGTACGTCAAGTACCCGGTCCACGTCGTCCTCCTTCGTGAATCGGCCCATCGACAGCCGAAGCGGCGCACAGCGCCTGCCGTCCAGCAATCCCATAGCCTGCAGCACATGGCTGGGTACGTTTGAACCGGCGGTACAGGCGGAACCGGCGGAGGCGGCGATGCCCTGCATATCCAGCAGCGCCAGCAGCTCGTCCGCAGATACATTCTCGAAGAGAAAACTGACGATGCCGGGCAGGCGCTCTATCGGATGACCCGTCAGCTGACAATCGGGAATAGCGGAAAGGATGCCGTCGATCAGCCTATGGGATAGATCATGGAGACGTACTTTCTCCTGTTCCATAGTCTCTATCTGCTCCGTAAGGGCTTCCGCCAATCCAACAGCACCCGCTACGTTCTCCGTGCCGGCCCTGCGATGCTTCTCCTGCTCGCCCCCAATGATCAATGAAGAAATGTTTGTCCCTTTACGAACATAGGCCGCGCCTGCTCCTCGGGGGCCGTGGAACTTGTGGGCAGAGATCGTCAGCAGATCCGCGCCCAGGGCCTGAACGTCCAGAGGCATATGACCTGCCCCCTGCACAGCGTCCACGTGAAAAAGAATGCCCCGTTCCCGGCACAGATTGCCGATACTGGAGACGGGCTGCAGAGTGCCCACTTCGTTGTTGGCCAGCATAACGGATACAAGGACCGTATCGGCGCGTATAGCTGTGAACAAGTCCGCCACGGACACGCGACCGTATCCATCCACCGGCAAAACCGTCAGCTGGATGCCTCCCTGCTTTTCCATCACGTACAGTGTGTTCAACACAGACGGATGCTCCACCGCGGAGGTGATCACATGACGTCCCCGTTCCCGGTTGGCTTCAATGGATCCTCGCAGCAGATAGTTGTTGCCCTCGCTGCCTCCGGAAGTGAAGACGATCTCCCCTTCCTCCGCACCGATGCAGTGAGCCACCTGGCCCCGCGCCCTTTCCAGGGCCTTTCTTGCTTCCCGGGCATAGCTATGGAGAGAGGAGGGATTTCCCTGCTCTCCTTCCATAAAAGGCAACATAGCCGCCAGCGCCCGGCGGGAAAGCCGGGTGGTGGCGGCGTTATCCAAATAGATGCGGTCCATGCTTTCCCGATTACAGGACCTTATTGAGCATCTGCTCCAGTGCGGCCTTCGGCCGGGCGCCGATGGCCTTGTCCACGACCTCGCCCTTTTGGAAGAGCAGGAGCGTGGGGATATTCATGATACGGTACCGCTGGGCGAGCTCGCCCATCTCGTCCACGTCTACTTTCGCGACGACGACTTTGTCCGCATACTGGTTGGCGATCTCCTCCACAATGGGAGCGATCATACGACAGGGGCCGCACCAGGTGGCCCAAAAGTCCACCAATACGGGGGTCCCTCCGGCGATCAGTTTGTCGAATGCTTCCTCAGAGCCGATGTGGATCACGTTCTCGTTTGCCATAATTATTCTCCTTTTTCAATTAGTCTTCCAGGTCCTTGAAGGAGATATGCAGCTCATCCAGCTGCTTTTGCTCCACGGGGTAGGGCGCGCCGGTCAGGGGGTCTGAGGCGTTCTGAACCTTGGGGAAAGCGATCACGTCACGGATGCTGCCGGCGCCGCAGATCAGCATGGCCAACCGATCAAGGCCATACGCGAGGCCGCCGTGAGGCGGCGTGCCGTATTTGAACGCGTTGAGCAGGAAGCCGAACCGCTGCTGGGCGGCTTCCTCGGTGAACCCAAGGGCTTTGAACATGCGCTTCTGAAGCTCAGCGGAATGGATGCGGATGCTGCCGCCGCCGATCTCGTTGCCGTTGAGCACGATGTCGTAGGCCTTGGCCCTGACCGCACCGGGATCGGTCTCGATAAGATCCAAATCCTCGTCCATGGGGCTGGTGAAGGGATGGTGCATGGCCATGAACCGGCCCTCCTCTTCGCTCCACTCGAACTGGGGGAACTCCACCACCCATAAGAGGGCGTAGGTGTTTTCAGGGATCAGCTTCAGCTTGTTGGCTACCTTCAGCCGAAGGGCGCCCAGGGAGGCCCAGACCACGCTGTTTTGGTCCGCCACGATGAACAACAAGTCGCCCTTCTCGAAGTTGGCTTTCGCCTCGATAGCGGCCACCTCTTCGGCGGAGAGGAACTTGAGGATGGGGCTCTGGATGCCCTCATCCTTGTAGTTCATCCAGGTGAGGCCCTTGGCCTTATAGGTCTTGACGAACTCGCCCTCAGCGTCGATCTCCTTGCGGGAGTAGTGATGG
>CAMHDC010000032.1 GCA_946183765.1 uncultured Clostridia bacterium
ACCCGCCGGCAAGGCATCGTCGTGCAGCGGGGAGAAAAAAATGAACTCCGCCCCGTAGTCCGCCAGCAGGTCCAGGTTGTCCCGATACAGGAAGCAGAAGGCCTGGTCTCGGGCCACGGCGATACGGGTCCGGGGCAGGGGCGGGATGGGGGGTGCCGGGGGCGCTTCCAGGGCTGGGGCCGACCCGGCCAGGGCCAGCAGGCCCTCCATGTCCACGGTCCTTTCCAGCAGGGCCGCGAGAGCGTCCAGCTTCTGGCCCAAATCTTCGATCTCCCCCGGGGTCACCAACCCGAGATGCCGGCTCTCCACCATAACCTCCGGGGCCCTGGGCACGTAGCCCAATGGCCGAAGCCCCAGCGCTTCCACCTGGGGTTTCAGGGCGGTGTACACGCTTTCGCTCATGCGGTTGAAAATGACGCCCCGGATGCGGCTGTCCTCCCGGAACCGGAGGAAGCCCTCCAGGGTAGCGAGGGCGGAAAGGCTCTGGCCCCGGCCGTCCACTATCAGCACCACGGGGGCGTCCAAGGCCCTGGCTACGGCATAGGAAGAGGCCCGGTCCGTGGTCGCCCCCAGGCCGTCGTAGTAGCCCATGACGCCTTCGATAAGGCTTATTTCCGCCCCGGCGGCATGGCGGCAAAAAAGCTGTCGAAGCTGATCTGCGGGGGTGAAGAACAAGTCCAGCGTCCCCGAGGGCACGCCCACCACGGTCTCATGGAACAGGGGGTCGATGAAGTCCGGCCCGCATTTGAAGGCCCGGACCGCCTTGCCCCGGTTTTTGAGCGCCCGCAGCAGGCCGCAGACGACGGTGGTTTTGCCGCTGCCCGAAGAGGGCGCGGCGAACAGCAGGCGGGGGCTATTCATCCGGCTGCCCTCCCTGACAGGAGAAGAGGTACACCGGGTTCTGGGCGGTCATCAGGTGATATCCGCCCGCCTTTCGGCTCCGGGACACGGAAAGCTCCACGATCTCCACGTCCTTCACCGGCAGAATCTTCACGGCGTCCAGCGCCGCGGCGAAGGTTTCCGCCGTCACCGTGTTCACCACGATCCGAACGGCGGGATTCCTTTCGAGGGCCAGGGCCATGATCTCTTTCAGCTCCCCGCCGCTGCCGCCGATAAACACGTGGGTGGGGGCGGGCAAATCCCGCAGGGCGTCCGGGGCGGTCCCCTGGATCACTGTGACGTTGGTGACACCCAGATGCCTCTTGTTCTGCTCGATGAGAGCGCAGGCCTCGGGCTTTCGCTCGACGGCGTAGATTTGGCCGTCCTCACAAACCTCCGCCATCTCCAGGGAGACGGAGCCGGTGCCGGCCCCCACGTCCCAGCAGAGGGCGCTTTTCGTCAGGCGGAGCTTACTGAGGGTCACGGCTCGGACCTCGGATTTGGTCATGGGCACCTCGGTCCGGATAAAATCCACGTCGGGGCGACCCTGGGTCAGGACGGCGTGCGCCGCGTCCGGATTCTCCACCAGCACCAGGGCCAACGGTGCGAAGGTCTGCGCCGCCAATTGGGCGGCGGCGCCGCGCACGATGCGCTCCTCGGGATAGGACAGGTTTTCGCCTACCGTCACGGGCAGATGGCCCAGGCCGTTGTCCGCCAGGGCGGTCAGCAGGTCCGCCACGCCCCGGTCCCCGCCCACCAACACGATGGTCTTGGGGGATCGGCGGATCTTCGTCACATAGTTGCAGGTTCGGCCGTGGGCGGAGAGGAGCAGGGCGTCGTCCCAGCTTACGCCCGCCTTGGCGGCGAAACAGGATATGGAGGAGATGCCGGGCAAAACCGCGGGCTCCAGGTCCCGGATCAAAGGCAGCAGGCCCTTGGTCCCGCTGTAAAAGCCCGTGTCCCCGGACATGGCCACCACGATCTTTTCCGCGGCGGACGTCCGAAGGATCTCCTCGATCTCCCGGGCGGCCACGGCGTTTTTCACAGGCTTGCCGAAGGCGCTGAGGGCGTCCGTCACCCGCTTGGCTCCCACGATCAGGTCCGCCTCCCGGCAGGCCTTTTCGGCAGCCCGGATCAGGGTGCCCGCATCCCCCATGCCCACGCCCAATATGGTGATACGCTTTTTCGTGTCCGCCGCCCAGCCGCAGCGCTTCGCCAGCAGCCGAAGGCACTCGTCCACGCCGATCCCGGTCTCTAAAAGAGGCCGGCGGACGATTACGGGCGTGACGCCGCAGGCCTTGGCGGCCTGTATCTTCTCCCCGAAGCCTCCCGCCGCGCCGGTGTCCTTGGTGACGAGATACCGGCAGTCCAGCATCCGCAGCATGGCCTCGTTGACGGCTTCGGTGAAGGGCCCCTGCATGCAGATGAGGCGGCTCCCCGTAAAGCCCAGGCGAAAGGCGACCTCCACGGAGGCGGGCAGGGGCAGCACCCGGGCGAAGAGCCGGTTTTGCCAATCGTTCACGGCAGTATACCGGGCCAGCTCCTTGCTGCCCACGGTCAGAAGCACGTTCCCCTCCGTCGCGTTGAGATAGTCCACGGCCCCCTGGGTGTCGTTCACCAGGACGCAGCCCGTCAAATCCTCGTGGTCCTCCCGGCGCAGGACGCGCAGATACGCCACGCCCGCCTGCTCTGAGACCGCTTTCAGGGTCTTCGTGACCTCCGCGGCGTAGGGATGGGTGGCGTCGATCACCAGCTCCGCCCCCGTGTCCCGGATCAGGGCGGCGATCCCGTCCCCGTCCTTGCGGCCCGAGATCACGCGCACGTTGTCCGCCCCTTCGATCAGCGTCTCCCCGTAGGCCGTGGCCACGCTGACAGTCAAATCTATCTCCTTCCCCCGGCACCCTTCGGCGATCTGCCGCCCTTCGGTGGTGCCCGCAAACAGCAGCACTTTAGTCATGGTCGTACCCCCGGGGCGTCACCATTTTGCCCCCGACGACCTTCGTTTGAGAGTTGCCGATAAAGACGGTGGAGAACATGTCCACCGGGGTATCCCTGAGCTCCTTCAGGGTCATGATGCGGGTGTTCTCCCCATCCCGGCCGATGTTCTGCGCCACGCCGCAGACGGTGTCCGGGGACGCGGACATGAGGACGACGTCGCAGGCCCGGGCTAGATAGTCCTTCCGCTTGTGGCTGGAGGGGTTGTAGAGGCAGAGGACGAAGTCCGCCGCAGCAGCTGCCCTGAGGCGCTTTTCGATGACGGCCCAGGGGGTCATGAGGTCGCTCAGGCTGATCACGGCGAAGTCGTGCATGAGGGGCGCCCCCAGTATGGCCGCCCCGCTGAGGACCGCGGACACGCCGGGGATCGTCTCCACCGCCACGCCGGGATAGTTCGCCGCCAGCTCCTCGCAAAGGCCGCTCATGCCGTAGACCCCCGGATCGCCGCTGCAGACCATGGCCACGGTCTTGCCCTTCGCCGCCTCGCTAAGCGCCAGCTCCACCCGCTCCACCTCCCGGCGCATGGGGGTGGTCAAAAAGGCCTTGCCCGGAAAATGCTCCTTCACCAGGTCCACGTAGACCGTGTAGCCCACGATCACGTCGCTCTCCTCCAGGGCCCGGACCGCCTCGCAGGTCATGCCCTCCATCTTGCCGGGGCCGATGCCCACCACGTACAGTTTACTCAAACCGGATCGCCTCCTCCTTCTTCGCCAGAGCGAAGGTCATGCCGTTCTCCGCGATTTTCTTTACCGCCAGCCCGCCGCGGGAGGCCAGCACCGCCGCCCGCTCGCACACAGAATCCACCCCCGTCACTTCTTTCACGAAGGCCGAGGGGGTGAAGTTCCCGGGGACGGCTTTCAGTTCCTCCGCCGAATAGGTCAGAAAGGGCAGGCCCAGCTTGTCCGCAAGGGCCGTCAGGCCCGGCTCGTCCCGCTTTAGATCGATGCTGGCCAGGGCTTTGAGCTCATAGAGCCCCACGCCGCTTTTTTCCAGGTTTCCCAGCAAAAAACTTTCCAATTCCCCTTCGCTCTTGCCCCGGCGGCACCCGAGGCCTGCCACATAACGCCGGGGGATCAGCCGCAGGGTGTGGGGGAAGGGCGCGCCCGTTCCGGCTGAAACATAGATGCCCAGCGAAGCGTCGCCCTCAGTCAGGCCCTTGGGCAGCGCGCCCTCCACCGGCAGATCGGCGCGAAAGCCCACCTTCTCCCCGGCCAGCAGGGCGGCGGACACGGCTTTAGCTAAGGTCATGTCTTCGATATGCAGGTCGTTCGCTTTGGCGAACACGTCCACGGCGAAAAGGCCGTTCACGTCCGTGGCCGTGGTCAAAACCGGAGTGGCGGAGAGCTTGTCCGCCAGGTCCAGCGCCAACGCGTTGGCCCCGCCCAGATGCCCCGAGAGCAGGGGGATCACGAAGGTCCCCCCTTCGTCCAGCACCAGCACCGCCGGGTCCGTCCGCTTGTCTTTCACATGGGGAGCGATCGCCCGGACGGCGATGCCCGCGGCGCAGCAGAAGACGAGGGCGTCCGCCTCCCTGAACCCCAGCCCGGCCCAGTCAGACGCGGACAGGGTCAGGGGTTCGTCCCCCGCCCCGCAAAACTTGGGCAGGGCGAAGGTCCGGCACCCGTGGCCTTCGCTCTTCAAAATATCCGCCACCCGGGCGGCCAGGGCCCGGCCCCGGGCGGTGTAGGAAATGAGCCAGACGGTCATGGGATCACTCCTTGGCGGGTCGGTATTCCGTGGAAAAGGCGGGATCGTAGAGCTTGGAGCGGGCGTAGCCGCTTTGCTTCACCGCGTCCCCCACGACGATCAGGGCGATCCTGGAGATGCCGTTCTCTTGGGCGCATTGGGCCAGCGTCCCCACCGTGCAGAGGCAGGTCTTCTCGTCCGGCCAGCTGGCCTTGTAGACGATGGCCGCCGGGGTGTCCTCCCCATAGCCGCCCGCCAGCAGCTCCGCCTGGGTCTGCTCTGCCAGCCCTGCGCTCAAAAACAGGACCATGGTGGCCCCGTGGGCGGCGAAGGAACGGACGCTCTCCCGCTCCGGCACGGGCGTCCGCCCCGCCATGCGGGTGATGACGACGCTCTGGGAGATGCCCGGCAGGGTATACTCCATCTTCAGCGCCGCCGCCGCCCCGGAAAAGGCGCTGACGCCGGGACAGTAATCGTAAGCGATGCCCCTTTTGTCCAATTCGTCCATCTGCTCCCGGATCGCCCCGTAGAGACAGGGATCGCCGGTGTGGAGCCGCACGGTGTCCCGGCCCGCGGCCTCCGCCTCGTACATGACGGCCAGCACCTCCTCCAGGGTCATCCTGGCGCTGTCGTAGACCCGGCAGCTTTCCTTTTTATATTCGAGCAGCGCCGGGTTCACCAGGGAACCGGCGTAAATGATGACGTCCGCCCGCTCCAGCAGGGCTTTGCCCCGCAGGGTGATCAGGTCCGCCGCCCCGCAGCCTGCGCCTACAAAATGGATCATAGCTCCTTCTCCTTTTCGTTCAAACTCGTTTTCAGCCATTCCTGTGCCGCAGCCGTGGCGCACAGCGGCCCATAGCCGTCCGAGAACACCAGCACGCCCACGGTCAAAAGCCCTTTCACCCGGGCGTTCACATATAGGTCGATCCGCCGGGCCATACTCTCCATGGCCGCGTCCAGCAACCCCTTCTCCCGCAAAATGCGCAGCATCCCGTCGGTGGTGACGCAGTCGAGGATGGCCCGGGCTGTGTCCCCGTCGGCGCCGGCCCTGAGGGCGCAGGCGGCCATCAGCTCCGCCCGGCCGTCCCCCTCCCGGGAATGGGTGTTCATGATGCCGCCGGAAAGCTTGACGAGCTTCCCGATATGGCCCGCCAGCAGCACTTCGGCGAAGCCCGCCTCCGCCGCCGCGTCCAGGGCGCGGCCCACGTAGTTGGAGATCTTGACGATCCGCTCCTCCGAAACGCCCATGGTGTCCCGCAGAAAGTCCAAACCGTAGTTGCCGGGGGCCAGAATCAGCCGTTTTTCCCCCAGCGCCCTGCGCTGCCGTATCTCCAGGCGGATGCTGTCGACGAGAGCCTCCTCGCTCATGGGCTCCACGATGCCGCTGGTGCCCAATATGGAGATGCCCCCCACGATGCCCAGCCTCGGGTTGAAAGTCTTCGCCGCCAGGGCCGCGCCCTCGGGGACGGAGATCACCGCGTCGATGCCCGCCACGGCCTCCGTTTCTTCCAAAGCCTCGCCGACGGCCTGTTCGATCATGGCCCGGGGACCGGGGTTGATGGCCGCCGCACCCACGGGCACCTTGAGGCCGGGCTTGGTCACCCGGCCCACGCCCTCGCCGCCGTCGATATGGACGCCGGGGGCAGCGGAAACGGATACCGTCGCCGCGATCAGCGCCCCGTCCGTCACGTCCGGGTCGTCGCCGCTGAACTTGCGGACGGCGCAGCGGGCTGTGTCCCCCGCCCGAGCCGCTTCCTCCACGGGCAGCGTGAGGTCGATGCCCTTGGGGGTGTGTATCCTGACCGCCGCGGGAGCCCGGCCCGTGAGCAGCAGCAAGGTCGCCGCCTTGGCCGCCGCCGCCGCGCAGGTGCCGGTGGTGTAGCCGTAGCGGAGTTTTTTCCCGTCCACCAGGGCGTAATGGCCCTCTATACCCGTTTCAAACACCCAGCGCTTCCTCCATGATCTGTATGAGTTCCCCGTTCTCCGCCCGGGTGCGGACGGCGATACGGCAGTCCCCGGGCCCGAGGCCCCGATAGTTCGAGCAGTCCCGGATCAGCACGCCCCGGTTAAGCAGCGTTTCCTGCAGGCCGGGTGCCCCGGAAAAGAACAGAAAGTTGGCGTCCCCCGGCAGGACGGCGAAGCCCAGGCGGGTCAGCTGTTCCGCCAGATAGGGCTTCTCCTCCCGGAACAGCGCCCGGGCGTTCTCCGGCCACGCGGGACAATCCAGGGCCGCCAGCCCCGCTGCCTGGGCGGGGGCGGACACGTTCCAAGGCTGGGTAAGGCGGCACATCCGAAGGAGCATATCCCGGTTCCTGCAGAGGCCGTACCCCAGGCGCAGCCCCGCCATGCCGTAGGCCTTGGTGAAGGCCCGCAGAAGGAACACCCGATCCTCCGGCTGCAGGCAGCTTGCCAGGGAGAAAGCCTTGTCCCCATCGGTGAGCTCAAGGAAGCATTCGTCCAGGAACAGCCAGGTCCCCGTCTTTCGGCACCGGTCCAAAAGCTTCAGCAGCAGCCCCTTCTCCACGGACCGGCCCGTGGGGTTGTTGGGGGAGCAGAGCACGATCAGCTCCACCCCGGGACGGACGGCGCTCAAAATATCCTCGGTCAGCAAAAAGCCGTTCTCCCGCTGCAGGGGATAGAACGCGGGCTCGCAGCCCGCCGCCAGCAGCGCGTTCTCATAGTCTGCGAAAGAGGGGACCGGCAGCAAAGCGCTTTGGGGCTTTAGGGCCGCCGCGAAGGCGTAGATCAGTTCCGCCGCCCCGTTGCCGCAGATCACGTTCTCCCGCTGCATGCCGTTGAAGGCCGCCAGCTTCTCCCGCAGGGGCCCGCAACAGGGGTCGGGATAGGCGGAAAGGCCGTCCGCCGCCGCCCGGACCGCCGCTTTCACCGGCTCCGGCGCACCGAAGGGGTTCACGTTGGCGGAAAAGTCCAGCCGGACGGGTCGGGAATAGACGTCGCCCCCATGGACGTAGCCTCGATCCAGAATCATAGCAGCGCCCCTCCCAGCAGCAGGATCACGCCATAAACGGCCAGCAGCAGGCCGCTGGTGCCGTACATCAGGTTGCAGGCCCTATGGACGTCCGCCCGCTCGATGGGTCGGCGGGGATCCCCGATGGTGGGCTTTTCACAGAGCTTGCCGAAGTAGCTGGCGCTGCCCCCCAGCTGCACCCCCAGCGCCCCGGCACAGGCGGACTCGGTCTGAGCGGAGTTGGGGCTCGCATGGTTCCGCCGATCCCGCCGCCAGACGCGCCAGGCGCCTTGGCCGTCCAGCTTCAAAAGAAAGGCCGCCCCGATCATAGCCAGGGCCGACAGCCGGGCGGGGATGTAGTTCGCCCCGTCGTCCAGCTTGGCGGCGGCCCGGCCGAAATGCAGATATTTCTCGTTCTTGTAGCCCACCATGGAATCCATGGTGTTGATGGCCTTGTAGAAGAGGCCGCCCGCCGCGCCCAAGAGGACCATCCAAAGGAGGGGGGCCACCACCCCGTCGGAGGTGTTCTCCGCCACGGTCTCCACGGCGGCCTTGATCACCTGCTCCTCGGTCAGATTTTCCGTGTCCCGGCCCACCAGCATGGAGACTTGCCGGCGTCCGGCGGCGAGGCCCTCCCTTTCGAGGCAGGCCACCACCTTCTTCGATTCCGTCATCAAGCACCGGGCGGCGAAGCACTGCCAGCAGAGGAAGGCACTCAAAGCGAAGTAGGCCCAGGGATGGACCCGCCAGGCGAGATATAGTAGGAGAAGGCCCGCGCCGGCGCTGATCAGGGGCACCGTTATGGCCATGATCGCCCCGGCGGTCCGTTCTCCCCGGGGCGTTTCGGGAAAGCGGGGACGAAGCCTCCTTTCCAAAAGGGAGATGAGCTTCCCCATGAGCACCACGGGATGGGCCCGGCTCAGGGGGTCCCCCAGCAAGCAATCGAGGCCGAAGCCCGCGAAGACGGACAGGGCGGTGAGGCCATAGAGGCTCATCCTGCGCCACCTCCCGTCCAAAGGTCGGAAAGCCGGTCCGACGGCAACAGCTTGCCCTGGGCCGCCGCCTCGTCCCGCAGGATGCGGTCGGCCTCGTTCAGGGGGCCGAAGTCGGAGAGGCAGCAGACCACGCTTTGGCAGCCCGCCATCAGCGCCCGAGCTTTTTCTAAGGCCCCTTCGTCCATGGGGGCGAAGGGAGGCACGGACACCGTCTCGGCGGCCAACGCCTTGGCCACGGCATAGTCCACGTCGTTTTCGGCCAGAATGCCCGCGGCGAAGGGCACGCCCCGCCGCTGCAGGGCCCGGTACACGGGGATGCCGCAGCCGCCTCCGCCGATGACGAACACCTTCGGTTCGCCCGGCACCCGAGCCATCTCTAACGCGCCTAAGAGGGCGTTGTAGCTGCCGCTCTCCATGCCGTAGAGAGCTTCGATATACTCGCTGGTGAAGATCTCCTCCGGCGTGCCGCACCGGTCCACAGCGTTGTTCGCCACGCACACCACCCGATCGGAGATCTTCTGGGCCAGATCCAGCTCGTGGAGGGACATGAGCAC
>CAMHDC010000033.1 GCA_946183765.1 uncultured Clostridia bacterium
AAGGAAAACCCCAACGTGATCCACAAGAAGGTCCTGGCGGCGGCGGAGATCCTGGGCCTCACCGAGCAGCTCAACAAGAAGCCCGCCCAGCTCTCCGGCGGTCAGCGGCAGCGGGTGGCCATGGGCCGGTCCATCGTCCGCAACCCCAAGGTCTTCCTGTTCGACGAGCCCCTTTCCAACCTGGACGCCAAGCTCCGCGGCGCCACCCGCCGGGAGATTTTGCTCCTCCACAAGCGGCTCAACGCCACCATGCTCTACGTGACCCACGATCAGACCGAGGCTTTGACCTTGGCGGATCGGATCGTGTGCATGTCCATGGGCCACGTCCAGCAGGTGGGCACGCCCCTGGAGCTCTACGACACCCCGGCCAACCTGTTCGTGGCCAGCTTCATCGGCCTCCCGCCCATGAACTTCTTCGACGTGACCGTGGGCGAGGACGCCCTGGTGAACGAGTCCCTGCGGGTGCCCCTCGACGAAAAGGAACGGGCGCTCCTCAAGCCCTACGCGGGCAAGCAGATCGTCCTGGGTGTCCGGCCCGAGGACATCGTGGCCGGCGGCGAGACCAAGGTGAAGGTCTTCTCCAACGAGAATTTGGGCATGAACACCCTGGTCCACGGTCACCTGGTCAGCGAGGGCAAGGCGGGCGATCGGATCACCTGCAAGCTTCGCGGCTGGTGCGACTACAAGGCGGGGGACACGGTGCCCGTCACCTTCGTCCGCAAGCACTTCTTCGACAAAGAGACCACCAATGCCATTCGAGGGGAGGCGTAAGCTATGAAAGGTTTGAAGGAATCCTTCCGCAAGCTCCTGGTGAGCCTGAAGCGGCGTCCCCATATGATCGCCCTGCTGGTGTTCGGCGTGGCGTTCCTGGTCTATTCCCTGAATCTCATGAACATCTCCGACACCACGGCCAAGATCCAGGGCAAGGGCATGGGCCTGTGCGGCTTCGCCACCATGCTCTTCTCCCTCCTGTCCCTGCTGTGCTTCCTCAACGCCTTCCCCCACCGCAAGAAGGTGAACGTGCCCATGCTGGTGCTGGCGTTTGTGATGGTCGGCGTGATCCTGTTCGCCGACACCTACTATCTGAACGCCATCGGCAACGCCCTGACCCGGGCGGACAATCCCATCCAGATCGGCAAGACCACCCTGTACATCGCCAAGGCCAACAACATGCTGGTCAACCATCGGATCATCCTGATCGCGGGCGTGGCGCTCACGGCCCTGCTGCCCGTGTATTCTAAGCTCCTTCGGAAGATCAACACCTCCGTCAGCGTGGAGGACAACGGCAAGCTGGACGCCATCGATATCTCCGGCGAGGAGTGAGGCCATCATGGCGCGGCGGAAGCAAAAGGGACGGGAACCTCAGCGGGACGAGGCCATCAAAGCGACCTCGGAATACTACCGCCTGAACACCAAGGCGGTGGAGGATCTAATCACCGCCGACGAAAGCAACTCCCCCCGGGTATCGGAGGAGGAGCTGAACAAGTACCGGGGCCGCACCCGCAAAAAGCTGCCCCAGTGGCTGAAGGTGTCCCTGCTCAAAGCCTGGTTCGCCGGGTCCGTCTGCTTCTTCTTCATGTGGGGCCTAGGCGGGTATCTGGCCGATTCCCTGGATCTGTTCTTCGTCACGGCCATCGCCCTGGGCATGGTCACGGACCTGCTCGTCAATACCATTCTGAAATACTATGCCGAGACCGACGGCGCCAACGACCGGTGGATGATGATCCCCCGGCGGGGCGTGGCCGGTTTCTTTTTGAACATCTTCTACGCCTTCGTGGTGCTGGGGCTGGTGGACATGGTCTATACCGCGGTGAACATCGCCATCCTGTCCGCCACCCGGCAAACCGACGCCGTGCCCTTCGGCGTGGAGCCCATTATCTTCGGCCTGCTGTATATGGGCATCGACACCGGCTTCATCGCCCTCAAGCGCCTGCTGGGCCGGATCGTGTCCGACGCGAAGAGTAAGGCAGGCCCGCAGAAAGGAAACAAAGCATGATCCGACTGCTGTACGTCAGCGCCGTCTCCGCCTGCTTCGAGCGGGTGAACGGGACGCCCTATTACGCCCCCGCGCCCTTCGCCGTGTCCCTGGACGGGGCGGAGCGCTTCACGGCGGATAAAAACGTCTTCTCCCTCTTCGATCTGACCCCGGACACGGCCTACACCCTGACGGTGTCCGACGAGGAGGCGCCCTTCGCCTTTCGGACCCGGCCGGAGACCTTCGCCCTGAACGTGAAGGCGTTTGGCGCCCGGGGCGACGGCGTTTGGGACGATACCGCCGCCATCCAAAGCGCCATCGATTTTCTGCCCGAGGGCGGGCGGCTGATCTTCCCCGAGGGGACCTATCTTTCCCTCCCCCTGCGGCTCAGGAGCCACACCACCATCGAACTTAAAAAGGGCGCCGTCCTCCTGGGGGTTGCCGACCGGGAGCGCTATCCCATCCTGCCCGGGGAGGTCACGGACCCGGCGACCGGCGAAAGCCGGATCTTCGGCACCTTCGAGGGGCTGATCCAGCCCATGTATCAGGCCCTGGTGTCGGCCCAGAACGCCCGGGACATCGCCGTGGTAGGCGAGGGCATCATCGACGGCAACGCTCAGAACAGCGACTTTTGGACGAATTTCCGCACCTTCCCCACCGCAAGGCCCCGGCTGGTGTCCCTGCTTCACTGCGAGGACGTGACCTTCCACGGGGTCACGGCGCAGAATTCTCCGTCCTGGAACTATCACCCCTTCCACTGCAAAAACGTGGGCTTCTACGACGTCGCCGTCCTGGCCCCCAAGGTGAGCCCCAACACGGACGCTTTGGATCCGGAGGCCTGCGACGGGGTGAACATCGTCGGCTGCCGGTTCAGCGTGGGGGACGACTGCATCGCCGTCAAGTCCGGCAAGCTGGAGCTGGCGGAGCGCTTTAGCTGGCCCGCCATCCGCCACACCATCCGCAACTGCCTCATGGAGTTTGGCCACGGCGCCGTGACGCTGGGCAGCGAATCCGCCATGGGCATCCGGGAGCTGACCGTGTCCCAGTGCTATTTCCGGCAGACGGATAGGGGCCTGAGGATCAAGAGCCGCCGGGGCCGGGGACAGGCCTGCGACATCACGGACATCACCTTCGAGAACATCCGCATGGACGGGGTCCTGACCCCCGTGGTCATCAACATGTGGTACAACTGCTGCGACCCGGACCGGTACAGCGAATACGTCTGGTCCCGGGAGAAGCTTCCGGTGGACAAGCGCACGCCTCATCTGGGCGCGTTCGCGTTCCGGGACATGGACTGCACCGGGGCCCAGGTGGCCGCCTGCTATATCGACGGCCTGCCGGAGCGGCCCATCGATTCCGTCACCTTCGAGAACGTCTCCGTGGCCTTCGACCCCCAGGCGCAGCCGGGGGTGCCCGCCATGCAGAACTTCGCCGAAGAGCGGTGCCGGCTGGGCCTGTTCTTTGAGAACGTCAGCAGGGTGCGGCTGAAGAACGTGCGCCTCTCCGGCGTGGAGGGGGACGAAGTGGTGGCCGGCCATTGCGGCGACGTGGAAAGGGAGTAAAAAATGTACGAACAGATCGACGCCTATATCCGCCGCCTGGTGCGGGAATCCTCCCCCCAGCGGACCGCCTGGAACATGGAGCGGGTCCGGCAGGGAAAGCCCGCCCACTGGAACTATATCGACGGCTGCATGCTGGGCGCCCTCCTGTCCCTGAGCGAGATCACGGGGGAGGCCTTCTTCGCCGACTTCGTGGAGACCTTCGTGGACGCCTTCATCTCGGAGGACGGGGCCATCCGCACCTACGATCCGTCCAAATACAACCTGGACGACGTGAACGAGGGCCGGGTCCTGTTCCCCCTGTACAAGAGGACCGGCAATGAGAAGTATCGCCTGGCCGCCGATCGGCTGGCGGCCCAGCTTCGGGAGCAGCCCCGGACCTGTGAGGGGAACTTCTGGCACAAGCTCATCTATCCCGACCAGGTCTGGCTGGACGGCATCTACATGGCCCAGCCCTTCCGGGCCCTCTACGCCCGGGAGCTGGGGAACCGGGATTATGAGGATATCGTACGTCAGATCGAGACCGTCCGCCGCCGCATGTTCGACCCTGAAAAGGGCCTCTACTATCACGGCTACGACGCCTCGAAAACCGTCTTCTGGGCGGACCCGGCCACGGGCTGCTCGAAAAACTTCTGGCTGCGGGCCATCGGCTGGTTCGCCACGGCCCTCGCCGACCTGCTGGAGATCGTGGACGATCCCGCGGCCCTCGCGCGGCTGAGGCCCATCTTCACGGAGCTCATGGCGGGCGTCGCCCCCTATGCGGACCCCGACACCGCCATGTACTATCAGGTGGTGGACCAGGGGGGCCGGGCGGGGAACTATTTGGAAACCAGCGGCAGCTCCATGATCGCCTACGCCATGCTCAAGGGCGTGCGCCTGGGGGTGTTGCCCGAACGATATGCGCTGCTGGGCCGGCGGACCTTCGACGGCATCCTTCGCCGCTATCTCAGGGCCGAGGGCGAGGACGTGGAGCTGGACGGCATCTGCCTGGTGGCGGGCCTGGGGCCGGCAGACAATCCCCGCCGGGACGGGTCCTACGAATACTATATCTCGGAACCCATCGTAAAAAACGACGCCAAGGGTGTGGCGCCGCTGGTCATGTGCTATACGGAGGTCATTCGGTCTCGTCCAGCATGATCTTCATGCTGTCCGGGTCCGGCACCTGTCGGGGCTCCCCCTCCCGCCGGGCGGCGTAGAAGAAGCTGGGGGACAGGCCGTACTTCTTTTTGAACAGGCGGGAGAAGTACAGGGGCTCCCGAAACCCGCACAGGCGGGCGACCTCGGTCACGTTCCCGTCGTTGTACTGGGAGCGGAGCATGCCGGCCGCCGTCTGCAGCCGCCGATCGGTGAGGAACTTGTGGGGCGTCATGCCCATCTCCTTCTGAAAGAGCTTGCGGAGGTAGTCGTAGTTGTAGGGCAGGGACTTGAGGTAGTCGTCCAGCGCGTAGCCCGGGTCCGCGTAATGGCGGATGATGTGGCTCTCGATCTGCTGCACCACCCGGCTGAGAGACGAGGTCTCCCGGTAGGTCAGCAGAAACGCGGCCAGCAGATTGCCGTAGGCCGCCAGCAGGGTCTCCCGCTGTTCGGCGTTTTCGTAATACTGGAAGAAGATGCCGGTGAAGACGCTGAGGATGGACCTATTGCCGTCGTCCTGGATGACCACGGGCCGGCGGAAATTCAGCGTGGCGTCGGCCAGGTTCACGTGGATGTTGGTGAAGCCGGCCTGGCTCATGTTGGAATGGGGCGTGTAGGGCGGGATGACCGCCACGGTCCCCTTGACGTAGGGCAGGGAGAAGTCGTCGAAGCGCAGCTCCCCCTCCTGGCCGGTGCAGTAGATGAGCTCCCAGGTGTCGTGTTCGTGCCGTGGAACCCGGAAGGTCACCGCGTGCTTGCCTGCGTATACGATGTCGTTCATGGCTGCGCCTCCTTCTCTGTGGGTAGTATACCAAGGGAAATCCGTTTTGTCTATATAGAAGTATGATTCATCCATGTGAAAGGAGAACGTCCGTGACCACCATCAAGCTGGCGTATATCGGCGGCGGGTCCAAGGCCTGGGCCCGGGTGTTTATGAACGACCTCGCGCTGACCGAAGGCCTCACGGGCCAGATCGCCCTCTACGATATCGACCGGGCCGCCGCGGAGCGGAACCGGCGCATCGGGGACAGGATCAACGCCCTGCCGGCCGCCGCAGCGAAGTGGCGGTACACCGTGGCCGACACCCTGGAGGAAGCCCTGACGGGGGCCGACTTCGTGGCCATCTCCATCCTGCCCGGCACCCTGGATCACATGGCGGCGGACGTGCATCTGCCGGAAAAATACGGCGTCTATCAGTCTGTGGGGGACACGGTGGGCCCCGGCGGCGTCCTGCGGTCCATGCGGACGGTGCCCCTCTTCGAGGGCTTCGCCCGGGCCATTCGGGATTGCTGCCCCCGGGCCTGGGTCATCAACCTGACCAACCCCATGACCATCCTCTGCAAGACCCTGTTCGACGTGTTCCCCGGCATCAAGGCCTTCGGCTGCTGCCACGAGGTGTTCCACGCGGAGGACTTCCTCTGCTGCGTGATCAAGGAGCAGCTGGGCGCCGTTCGGCCCCACCGGCACGAGCTTTTCGTGGAGGCCAGCGGCATCAACCACTTCACCTGGATCACCGAAGCCCGGTGGAAGGACGCGGACGTGATGGGGCTGCTGCCCGGGTTCATCGACCGGTTCTACGAATCGGGGTACTGCGAGCAGGGGGACGATCCCCAGGCCTTCCGAGGCAATAACCCCTTCCTCTACGGGAACAAGGTGAAGATGGACCTGTTCCGCCGGTTCGGGGCCCTGGGCGCGGCGGGGGATCGGCATCTGGTGGAGTTCATGGACGGCCGCTGGTATTTATCCGATCGGGACGCGCCCCAAAGGTGGCTCTATCATCTGACCGGTGTGGACTACCGCAAGGCGGACCAGCGCCGCAGGATCGAGGAAACGGAGGCCCTGGCCGACGGCTCCCTGCCCGTGACGCTGAAGAAGAGCGACGAGGAGCTCGTCGACTTCCTCCGGGCCCTGGCGGGCTTCGGTCCGGTCCGGTCCAACGCCAACGTGGTGAACGCGGGCCAGATGGCGGAGGCGCCCCTGGGCTCCGTGGTGGAGACCTTCTGCGTCTTCGACCGGGACAGGGTCACGCCCCAGCCGGCCAAGCCCCTCCCCCCGGGAGCGGCGGACCTGGTGCGGCTGAACGCCCAAAACATCGAGGACCTGTACGGGGCCATCCGCGCCCGGGATATGGAGGCGATCCTGCAGGTGTTCTTGCGGCAGCCCCTGTGCAGCCGGCTTTCCGAGGCCCAGGGACGGGCGCTGTTTGGGGAGATGGTCCGCGCCACGGCGGATCAGCTGGCCCCCTGGTACGGACTAATCATATAGACAAAATGGATATTGTCCGTTTCGTCTATTTCCAGGCCTGTTTTTGCGATTGAGTTTCCCACCGGTTTTTTCTATACTGAAACTGGTGGTTTAGAGATGAAACAACTCTGAAAAGTACAGGAAAAAGGGGAGACACGCATGGCACATTTATCGCTGGTAGGCATCAACAAGATCTATCCCAACGGCTTCCACGCCGTCCATGACTTCAACCTGGAGATCGACCGGGGCGAATTTATCGTGTTCGTAGGCCCCTCCGGCTGTGGCAAGTCCACCACCCTTCGGATGATCGCAGGCCTGGAGAACATTTCCAAGGGCGACTTTTTCATCAACGGCAAGCGGGCCAACGAGATGGGGCCCCGGGAGCGGGGGGTGGCCATGGTATTCCAGAGCTACGCCCTCTATCCGCAGATGACCGTGTACGACAATCTGGCCTTCGGCCTCACCCTCCAGGGCGTGGACGAGGACGTGATCGACGAGAAGGTCCAGCGGGCCGCGAAGATCCTGGGCCTCACCGACTATCTCGACCGTATGCCCCGGGCGTTGTCCGGCGGCCAGCGGCAGCGTGTGGCGGTGGGCCGGGCCATCATCCGCAAGGTGGAGGTCTTCCTCATGGACGAGCCTCTCTCCAACCTGGACGCCAAGCAGCGGGTGACCATGCGCTCCGAGATCACCCAGATCCACCGGGAGACCGGCGCCACCACCATCTACGTGACCCACGACCAGACCGAGGCCATGACCATGGCGGATCGGATCGTGGTCATGAAGGACGGCTATATCCAGCAGATCGGCACCCCCCGGGAGCTGTATTTCGACCCCGTGAACGTGTTCGTGGCGGGCTTCATCGGCGAGCCGCCCATGAACTTCCTCAAGGACGTCGTGAAGGACGGGACCCTGACCTTCGGAGAGGTCGTCTTCGATCTCAAAGAGAAGCTGGGGAATGACGCGGCCAAATACGAGGGCAAGGAGCTGGTCTTTGGCTTTAGGCCCGAGGGCATCGTCCTGGGCGAGCGGGAAAAGGCCTACCGGGTGCCCGCCAGCGTGGAGCTCACGGAGATGCTGGGCGACAACACCAACGTCTACGTGGACATCGCCGACAAGAAGGCCATCCTGAAGGTGGACCCCCACGACACCCCCGAAATCGACAGCGACATCGTCTTCTCCATCCCCTTCGAGAACGTGTATCTCTTCGATGGAGAGACCGAGCGCCGCATCTGAGCAGATATCATAAAGGAGAGAGAAACCTATGGACATTCGCTATTCCGCCAATCCCAAGGACGTGGCCCGGTACACCACCGAGGAGCTTCGCCGTGAGTTTTTGATCACCGATCTGTACGTGAAGGACACCGTCAAGGCCACCTACTCCCATGTGGACCGCATGGTGGTCCTGGGCATCATGCCCGTGGACGAAGTCGTGCCCATCGACAAGGGCATCGACGTGTGGGCCAACTTCGGCACCAGCTTCTTCCTGGAGCGCCGGGAAGCGGGCGTGTTCAACCTGGGCGGCAAGGGCCGGATCGCGGCCGACGGGGAAACCTTCGACCTGGGCTTTGAGGACTGCCTGTACATCACCAAAGGGACGAAGACCGTCACCTTCGCCAGCGAGGATCCCGCGAACCCCGCCAAGTTCTATCTGGTGTCCGCCCCCGCCCACACCGCCTACAAGACCACCTTCCTGTCCTTCGCGGACGCCAACAAGCGGCCTTTGGGGAGCGTGGAGCAGGCCAACAAGCGGGTCATCAACCAGTTCATCCATCCGGACGTGCTGCCCACCTGCCAGCTGTCCATGGGCCTCACCCAGCTGGACGTGGGGAGCGTGTGGAACACCATGCCCTGCCACACCCACGAGCGCCGCATGGAGGTGTACACCTACTTCAACCTGCCGGAGGACAACATCGTCATGCACTTCATGGGCACGCCCAAGGAGACCCGGTCCATCGTCATGCAGAACTTCGACGCGGTGATCTCCCCCTCCTGGTCCATCCACAGCGGCTGCGGCTCCTCCAACTACACCTTCATCTGGGCCATGGGCGGCGAGAACCAGGCCTTCGACGATATGGAC
>CAMHDC010000034.1 GCA_946183765.1 uncultured Clostridia bacterium
AACGAATCTCATCGGCGAGCGCTTCCGCGCTCATGGCCCGGGGTGAATCCGGTCGAACGGTGATAAAACGTTTTGTTTGCGGCAAAAGCTGACGGATCATATCTCCGTGATCCTTATCCGCCATAACGCCCATCATTACCGTCATTTGCTTATCGGGGAACAGTTCCTTCATCGTCCTGGCCGCCGCCTGGAACCCATGAGGGTTATGGCCGCCGTCCAACAGGAACACCGGTTTTTCGGACAGAAGTTCCATGCGCGCCGGCCAACGGACCGTAGCCATCCCCTCATATACCGCCCTGTCGGGGATGGAAAGGCCTGCCTTTTTCAATTCCTCCACCGCCGTCAGCACCACGGCGGCGTTTTTAACCTGGTGACTGCCGATCAAAGGCAGGCGAATATGGCAGTATTGGCCAAAGGAAAGGTCATGCCCCTGCAGGGTATGCGCGTGGTCCGTGATGCGGCTGTGATCGGTGACCACCAGCCGGGAACCGACTCGCTGGCAGGTATCCCTAAACACATTGTCCGCTTCCGGATTCTCCCCATAGATCAGCGTAGTGCCGCCGGGCTTTATGATGCCGGCTTTAGCAGAAGCGATCTCAGTCATGGTGTCGCCCAAATACTTCATATGGTCGTAGCCCATGGCGGTGATAACGGTGAGCAGCGGCGTGTCGATCACGTTGGTGGAGTCGAATTCACCCCCCATGCCCACCTCCAGGACCACCACGTCGCAGCGCTGCTCTTTGTAATAGAGCATGGCTGCGCAGGTGATGAGCTCGAATTCAGAGGGCTGATTGGGCATACCGTCCACGATGGGCCGAATGCGTTCAAATACGTCTACCAAATCCTGATCGGGAATGGGTTTTCCATTCAGTGCGATGCGCTCATTGAACCGATTTACGAACGGAGACGTATATAGACCCGTCCGATATCCCGCTGCCTGCAGGATGGAGGCCAGCATGGCGCAGGTCGACCCCTTTCCGTTGGTCCCCGCCACATGAACGAAACGCAGATCCTTCTGTGGGTTCCCTAAAAGCGACAGGAGTTCACGGGTGCGCTGCAGCCCGTCCTTGGTGCCCTTCCAGTAGGCGCTGTGTATGTATGCTATGGTTTCTTCGTAATTCATGGATGACCGCCTATAGACCGATGGATTTCTTTTTCATTATAGCACGGCTGTGGGCCAATGCAAGGCAGAAAGAAAGCCCGCCGACAGCAGCGGGCATAGCTGAATATCGAACTTATTCGTCAGCGTAGTTGTTGAAATAGTTCTGCACCAACACGATGGGCGTTCCCTTGTCGCCGCTGCCGCTGGTAAGATCGCACAGGGAGCCGATAAGATCGGTGAGCCGACGAGGCGTGGTCCCCTGAGACACCATTTGTCCCTTCAAGCTGGCGTTCTTCTCCCGAATGCGCTGTTTGATGGCCTGACGCAGCTCTATACCGCTAAGGCCCTTGAAATCGTTGTCCGCCAAATACTTGAGCTTTAACTCATTAGGCAGGCCGTTGAGTCCCGCCGTGAAGCCGGGAGAGACCACCGGATCCGCCAGCTCCCAAATCTTGCCCACCGGGTCTTTGAAAGCGCCGTCGCCGTAGACCATGGCTTCCACATGGATCCCGGTGCGGGCGATAAATTCCGCCTGAATGTTTTCTGCTACTGTCTGCGCGTTTTTCGGGAACAGCTTGACAGTGTTCTCCGTTGCCTTATTGGAGCCTAAGAGGCCATATTCCGGCTGGTAGCCGCTTCCGTCCACAGACTCGTTCATGATGTCGCACAGGGTCAGCGCCTTCTTTGCGCCGGCTTTCAAAAGCCGTTTTTTCGTCCGCTCCCGTTCATGGATGTTGGCGCACAGCACCGTATCCGTATACTTCAGTACAGCGGCCGGATCGTTGGCAAAGACGATCTGTGCCTCCGCCCCTTCCTCTTCGATCAGGCTCCGATAGTATTCCACATAGTTGACGCCGGTGAACGTGTGCTTGGGCTCGCCGAACAGGCGGATGAATTCCTCTTCGGATAAAGTGTCGGAATAGGGATTCAAGCCGGAATCCAGCAGCGCGTCCTCGTCGATCAGGTGGTTCCCCTCTTCGTCGGCAGGATAGGACAACAGCACGACGACCTTCTTGGTGCCTCGCGCAATGCCCCTCAGACAGATAGCGAACCGATTGCGGCTGAGAATGGGAAATACCACGCCCACGGAATCGCCGAGCTTCTGCTGCACGTCCTTGGCGATGTTGTCGGTGGTGCAATAGTTGCCGTCCGCACGGGCCACGACGGCCTCGGTCACAGCTACCACGTCCCGATCATGCAGATTGAAGCCTTCCTTCTGTGCTGTCTGCAGCACGGAATCCACAACGATAGAGACGATGTCGTCCCCTTGACGAATGATGGGCGCTTTAATGCCCCTTGAGATCGTACCTGCCATAGCTATTTCTCCTTTTCTTTGGCAAAAAACAGATTATAAAATACCGTAATCTGCGCCGGATGTCAAGAAAAATATATAATCGAATCCGCCTATTGCTTGTTTTGAATGTACAGATCCATAGCGGCAGCGGCTTTCTTTCCTGCGCCCATAGCCAGAATGACCGTGGCCGCACCTGTAACGGCGTCTCCGCCCGCATAGATGCCTTCGCAGGAAGTGAGCCCATTTTCATCGGTGATGATGCCGCCCCAGCGCTGAGTAGCAAGTCCCTCCGTGGTGGACTTGATCAGCGGATTGGGGCTGGTGCCCAGGGCCATGATGACGCAATCGGTCTCCAACTCGAATTCGCTGCCCGGAATCTCCACGGGACGACGGCGGCCGGAAGCGTCCGGCTCACCCAGCTCCATGCGGATACAGCGCATCTTCACAACGTTACGATTCTCGTCGCCGATGAGCTCCACCGGATTGTTCAGAAGCTTGAATATGATGCCCTCCTCCATGGCGTGCTCCACCTCCTCCTTCCGAGCAGGGAGCTCCTCCAGAGAACGTCGATAGACGATGGTCACCGATTCCGCTCCCAGCCGCAAGGCACAGCGAGCTGCGTCCATGGCTACGTTTCCGCCGCCCACCACGGTCACGTTCTTAGCATGCTGAATGGGTGTATTGGCGTCAGGTTCATAAGCCTTCATCAGATTCACTCGGGTCAAAAACTCGTTGGCGGAATAGACGCCCTTCAGGTTCTCTCCGGGGATATTCATGAATTTGGGCAGACCGGCACCGGAGCCGATAAACACCGCCTCGAAGCCTTCCTGTTCCATGAGTTCCTGAACGGAGAGCACGCGGCCGATGACCATATTGGTCAGCACCTTCACGCCCATCTGCTGCAATCCCTCGATCTCCCGCTTCACAATGGCTTTAGGAAGACGGAATTCTGGGATGCCGTAACTCAGCACGCCGCCCGCCACATGCAAAGCTTCATACACGGTCACGTCATAGCCCTTTCGCGCCAGATCACCCGCACAGGTAAGCCCTGCCGGGCCGGAACCCACTACGGCCACCTTGTGCCCGTTCTTCTCCGGCGTAAAAGAACCTCCTTCAGCGTGAGCGTTGTGATAATCGGCTACGAACCGTTCCAATCGACCGATGCCGACGGGTTCCCCCTTGATGCCGCGCACGCAGTACTTTTCGCACTGGCTTTCCTGGGGGCATACCCGGCCGCATACGGCGGGCAACGCGCTGTCAGCCGCTATGATTTGATAGGCGCCTTCGTAATCGCCCTCCCGAATCTTGGCGATAAAATGAGGAATACGAATGTTCACGGGGCATCCCTGCACACAGGGAAAATTCTTGCAGTTGAGGCACCGCTGCGCTTCGTCCAAAGCCTGTTCCTCGCTGTAGCCCAGCGCCACCTCGCTGAAATTGTGAGCACGCACCTGGGGCTCCTGGCTGGGCATAGGATTCTTTTCTTTCCGCATGTTGGCCATCTACTTCACCTCCATGGAAAACAGATTGCAGGCCGCTTCACGGGCCTTAGCTTCAAAGGGTTTATAGGCGGCGCACCGGGCCATAGCTTCGTCGAAGTCCACCTGATGCCCGTCAAAGTCCGGGCCGTCCACACACGCAAACTTCATCTTGCCCCCCACTGTCAAGCGACAGCAGCCGCACATGCCCGTGCCGTCGATCATGATTGGATTCATGGATACCACGGTCTTGATCCCGTATTCCTTGGTTAGTCGGCAAACGAATTTCATCATAATGAGTGGTCCGATGGCGATGACCTGATCGTATTCCCGCCCGCTCTCAATCAGTTTCTTCAGGGCGTCCGTCACCAGTCCCTTTTCACCCCAGGTACCGTCGTCGCTGACCGGAACGAAGTTGGTACTGTTGGCGCGAAACTCTTTCTCCAGGATGACCAGATCCTTGCACCGGAACCCGGCCACGGCATCCACTTCGCAACCCTGCTCATACAGTTTTTTTGCCACAGGGAACGCGATCGCGCAGCCAACGCCGCCGCCGATGACGGCGACCCGTTGTAAGCCTTCGGTCTCCGTGGGCTTGCCGAGAGGCCCGACAAAATCGGGAATGCACTCCCCCTGCTGCTTGTGATTCAGCTTCTCAGTGGTCGCGCCCACGATTTGAAAGATAATGTCCACGGTGCCCGCATCTCGATCATATCCCGCAACGGTCAAGGGAATCCGCTCACCATTCTCCTCTGCACGAAGGATGATGAACTGACCCGGCTGAACCTTCTTGGCCACCATGGGCGCTTCAATGCTCATGCGGGTCACGGAGGGATTCAGGGGCTCCTTTTTTACGATACGATACATGACTCGTCCTCCTCTATACTTGCTTTCACTCAAAACTTCTGATCTTTTCCGCGATCTTTTGAGCGGTGGGCGTGGCTGCGATGCCGCCGCGGGCTGTCTCCCGCAGATCCGGGTTCATCATGCGGCCTACGTTGCGCATGGCCGTCACTACTTCGTCAAAAGGAATGATGCTTTCAATCCCGGCCATGACCATATCGCTGCATAGGACGGCGTTGGCAGCGCCGATAGCGTTGCGCTTGATACAGGGGCATTCCACCAGCCCGGCCACCGGGTCGCATACCAGACCCATTACGTTTTTCAGTGCGATAGCCGCTGCGTGGAGACACATGTCCGGCGTGCCGCCTCTAAGCTCCGTCAGGGCGCTGGCCGCCATGGCCGCCGCAGAACCGGTCTCCGCCTGGCATCCGCCGGAAGCGCCGGCGATGCTGGCGTTATGAGCGATGATCATGCCGATCGCGCCGGCGTTGCAGAGGCCCGCAATCAGCTGCTCCTCGCTTAAGTCATGAGCGTCGCCGTATTGGATGAGTACTGCCGGCAGGATGCCGCTGGCTCCGGCCGTAGGCGCTGCCACGATCCGGCCCATGGAAGCGTTCACCTCCGTCACCGCCATAGCGGAGGCGACGATCTTCGTCATCTCCTGCCCCATGACCGCGTAGTCTGCAAATGCCATAAGCTTATCTGCGTCTTCGCCCATAAGACCGGTGATGGAGATCTGCTGCTCCTCCAGGCCTACGCGAATGCTCTCACGCATGACCTCCAGATTGAGCGACATCTCACGCATGATCTCGTCCCGATCCATCTCCTCGCGGGAAAGTTCCGCCAGGATCGCAGCTTCGCTGATGGGTATCTGCTCCCCATGGCAGATATCCAAGAGCTCCTGACCGTTCAAAAAGGTGTGTTCTATCATAAGGTGCAAGCCTCCGTGATGCCGTCCACATTGTTTACGATCCGCCGACGGGTAGCTTCATCCACCGGCGTATCCGTTTCAATGACCATGCAGGCGCCCTGTCGCCGTTCGGATCGGAAGACCTTCATAAAGGCTACGTTGATCTTTTCCAACGCCAGAATGGATGTCACCTTGGAGATGATGCCCGGGGCGTCCTGATGGAAGCAGATCAGCGTGGGGTATTCGCCGGAGAAGCTTACCTCCATGCCGTTGATAGAAGTGACACAGATGCGCCCGCCACCGATGGAGGTACCGATATAGGTATATTCCTTTCCATCCTCTCCCTGCACGTAAACCCGTGCCGTGTTGGGATGCTCCGGTTCCTCGCTGCTGAAGAAGACAGGGATGTCCACATCTGCCTCTTTCGCCAGGAGCTTGGCATATCGGAGGGTACCCTGATCAGGGTCCACGCCCAAAATGCCGGCCACGATGGCGGTGTCCGTGCCGTGACCCCGGCCTGTTTCCGCAAAGGAGCCGTACAGGGTAACCCGCGCAGCTTTGACCTTGCCGTTCACCAGCCGATTGGCCACCTGACCGATGCGCACTGCACCGGCCGTGTGGGAGCTGGAGGGGCCGATCATCCGAGGCCCGATGATGTCGAAGAGACTGATGCTCATGCTGTTCCTTTCGTTCGATCAAAAAACATTCTGCGTAAAGTATACCATGCTCGATAAAAGAAAAAAAGAGTGAAACATACTGTTATGAGAAATAATTTACGCTCGTTCCAAAAGCAAGACCCCGCAGCCAGGTGGCTCCGGGGTCCATATATGCTGCCGCATGCTTAGACGCGCATGCTATACTTCGTTAGTTCAAGATCTCCTTGAGAGACTTGCCGGCCTTGAAAGAAGGGGCCTTGGAAGCGTTGATGCTGATCACTTCCCCGGTCATGGGGTTGTGGCCCTTGCGGGCGGGACGGTCCTTCGCCTCGAAGGCGCCGAAGCCGACCAGAGAAACCTTTTCACCATTCTTCAGGGTTTCCATAATGGTATCCAGAACGCCGTTGACGACCTTGTCAACATCCTTGCGGGAAACGGCGGTTTTTTCTGCTACGACAGCGATAAGTTCAGCCTTGTTCATGAGTTATCCTCCCATTATCTTTTTTCGAACGGGTCCTATTTTAGCAGTGATAGGTAGTAAAATCAAGACCCAATTTAAGAAAATTAATGGGATTCCGTGGTTTTTGCAGCTTCCCAGAACTCGTCCATCTCCGAAAGCGTCATTTCGGACAGTTTTTTCCCCGCTTTCTCAACAGCTTTCTCCATCCTCTCAAAGCGGTTGATGAATTTGTCCGTAGCGCGATGAAGGGTTTCCTCTCCGTCAAGGCCCAGCAGGCGGCAAACGTTCATACAGGCAAAGAGCAGATCGCCCATCTCCTTCTCTATGTCCCTGCCCTCCGCCATGGATTCTCTCAGCTCCTCCGTTTCCTCACCGATCTTATAAAAGGCATCGGCAGCCGTATCAAAATCGAAGCCTACCTTCCGAGCTTTCTTCTGCACCTTTTCGCAGCGCAGCAAAGCCGGGAAGCTTCTCGGTACGCTTTTGAGAGTCGCAGTCACCGTCTGCTGTCCCTTCTCCTTCTGCTTCAGCGCATCCCAGTTCTTTAGAACTTCCTCACTGGAACTGACATGGACTGAGCCGAAGACGTGGGGATGCCGATAGATCATCTTTCGCACGATCTCCGTGGTCACATCCCTGTCGTCATATCGGCCCTGTTCTTCGCCGATGATGGGATGGAACAGCACGCTCATCATCAGATCGCCGCATTCCTCAACGATATGCTCGTCGCTGGCTTCGTCGATGGCATCCATTAGCTCGTAGCACTCCTCGCGAAGATCCTTCTTCAAGCTCTCATGGGTCTGTTCCCGATCCCAGGGGCAGCCGTCCGGCGCACGAAGGCGACGAAGAACGTTCACCAGATCCTCATATCCATAGGTCTGCTTCTTCTCAAAAGAAAGCGCCGGTACATACAGAACGGTGGACGCGAAAAAGCCCTTCTCCCTATCCAGCATATACAGCGATACGGTGCGCCGGTCATAGGCTCCCGAAGGCTGCTGGATAGCCAAGGTGACGGGATGCTCGTCCGGATAGAACCGCTGAAGCTTCAGCTTTACCTCTCCCACCAGCAGAGGGTTGTCCAATTCTGAAATAAACAGAGGAACGTCCGTATCTATGTTCTGAGGAAGATCGTTGGCCGTATACACTTGCCCCTTCTCCGCCTCCGGGAACGCTGCCTGAAAGTACGGGACGCCTGGCAGCTGGATGAGCTCGAAACCGCGCTTTCCACAGGCTTCCTGAATAAAGGGCAGTTGAGCAAAGCATCCGCCGCCCATGACGGCGTATACGGCGGACCCACCTGAGGTGAGTCGATCGGCGATGGCAGTATTGAGCTCGTCATAATCCGACGCGCCTGTATATAGATCGTCCATGGAAACGAAAGGCAGCTCTGATTCCAAAACGGGACGGGCTGAAGGGTGTTCCCGCGTTTGCAGAAACAGCTTAGGCGCTGTTTCTACTGCCTTCCAGGCAGAAAGCGTCAGGGTGTCCGGTGTGCTCAGGGGAGCGATGGTTAGCGTTTTTTTCATATCGTCATTCCTTGCGCAAGAATCGTTTGATGCGTCCGCCGCCGGGGATACTATCCAGCTCCTCTGCGGTAAAAAGTTCCATCATCATGGCCATAAGGAAATATACTCCTACGCCCACCAGTATGGAAGCGATGGTGGTTACCATACCGGGCCGTATGGCATGCAAGCCCAAGTAAGCAAAATACACGGCAGCGCCCATGGCCAAAGAACAGATCATAGGCTTGATAAACATATTCCATATACGGATCCTAAGCCCGGTCAGTCGAAGGACCAACACAAGATCGATTATTCCCGCCACCGCATAGCATACGACGTTGGATATGGACGCGCCCAGGATGTTGACGGCAGGCATGGAGAGAAAGATGTAGTTCGAGGCAACCTTCATCACGCCGCCCGCCAACAGACTCCACACCGGCCAGCTTTGCCGCCCCATGCCCTGGAGCGCGCCTGTCATGGTCTGAACCAGGGAAATGAAGACGACGCTGAGAGAGGCCACATGCATGATGCTGGTGGCGATGGCCAGGGATTCAGGCTGTATGCTGTGGAAGAGCATTTGGATGATGGG
>CAMHDC010000035.1 GCA_946183765.1 uncultured Clostridia bacterium
TTGTCCTTGGGGGTCACGCAGGTGCCGCTGGCCCGGCAGACCAGGATGGGCTCCGCCAGCACTTCTGCCGCGGAATCGTTGATGTCCGGCCGGGCGGTGATGACCTTGCGGGCCTCGAAGACCATCTTCCGGGAGGTGTTGCCCTCGGACACGATCTCGCCCGTGGCCTCGATGAAGTCCCCGGCGTAGACCGGCGCTTTGAACTCCACCATGTCGTAGGCGCAGAACAGCCCCTCATCCCCGTCCCGGCGGATCAGCAGCTCCGTGGCTACGTCCCCGAACAGCTCCAGCATCTTCGCACCGTCCACCAAGTTCCCGCCGTAGTGGGCGTCGTGGGCGCTCATGCGCACCCGAATGGTCACTTGCATACCGTACCTCCTGCTGTTGATATTTCTTTATACACCTCATCCACCGCCAGAGGCGGTCCCCCTTCCCCTCAAGGGGAAGGCATAAAAAACGCCATGGAAAGAAAGGTCTTCCCATAGCGCTCCGTCCAAAGAAAAAGGCTATCGACGCGGAAAAACCGTATCGATAGCGCATCATCTTCCCAGACGACAGTGGCCGAGCCATGTCCGCCCGACCCCCAAGAAGCGAGAGCGGCGAAACTCCCTCCTCTTTCGGCGGCTGCGCCCCTTTCCCGGAAAGTCGTTCGCCCGTTCCCCGCCGGGTACCCTGCGCGCCGCGCCTCTATCTCCCTATTCTGTTGTTGTTATTGTATCAGAAAGGTTGCTGTTCGTCAATCGGAACGGGGTATATATTCCAAGCGGTATTCCGCTCGGATGGCGGCGAGCAGCCCCTCCTCCACCCCCAGGAGCTCCGCCACGGAGAGCGCCTTTTGGGGGACGGAAGCGTCGGTGATCTCCTCCACGCCGTAGTCCATAAAGCGGCGCAGGACGGCCAGCTTGTCCGCCCCCGCCTCGATCATTCGGCGTCCCTCCGCCAAATCGAGATCCCGGATGCCCCGGGTGAGGAACCGGCGTTTTGCCCGGGCGGCCACGGCCTCATAGTGGGTGACGAAGAGGCATATGGAGCCGGAAGCGTCGAAATAGGTCAGAGCCCCCTGCTGGAGCTTCACTGCCTCGGCGGGGTTGGTGCCCCGGGCGAACTCGTCGAAGAGGACCAGGCAGAAGCCCTGCTGCACGGCCCGGGCGGCATCGTCCGCCGCCATAAGCTCCCCGCCGAAGGAGGAAAGGCCCTCCCGGCCGTCCTCCCCCTCCCCGCGAACGAGGCACAGGCCGTCGAAGAAGGGTACAGCCGCCGTTTCGGCGAAGGGGAACAGGCCGCAGTGGACGAGGTATACGTTCAGAGCCAGGGTCTTGAGGCACACGCTTTTGCCCCCCATATTGGCCCCCGTGAGCACAGCGGCCCCGGGTCTAAGGGCGAGCGTCAGCGGCGTAAAGGCGGCCCCCTGACGCCGGAGGCTGTCCGCGATGGCGGGATGGACCATGTTCACGAAGGAAAGCTCCCGGTCGGTGAGGGTGGGCTGTACGCCGCCCAGTTCCCGGACCAGAGCGGCCTTGGCCAGCAGCAGATCGAGACGCCCCAGGGCGTCCAGGCTGTCGGCGATCGCTTGTTGATAGGGCGTCAGCTTTCGGGAGAGCCGGGCGCACAGGCGCTGCTCTTCCTCCGCTTCCCGAAGGACGATCCCCGTGCGCTGCCGGAGCAGGGCTTTCCGGGCTTCCCCGGCGGCTTGGACGATCTGCTTTTCAATATCCCCCTTCTCTTTGCGGACGGCAGCCAATGCCTCCGACCACTGATCCCGCAGGGAGAAGGCCGGGTTGCCGGAGTTTTCCGGGTCCAGGATCGACAGCGCTTCGGGCGCGTCCTGCAAGCTTACCCCCTCCCAACGGGCAGCGGCCTGCAGGTCGTTGAAAACCGCCGCCAGTTCCCGCAGCAGCAGCAGGTACCGCTTGAGCTCGAAGAGCTCCACCTGGTCCAGATCCCGCTGTCCCAGGCGAGCCACGGTCCCCCGGATGTCCCGCAGCTGCAGGAGTCCCTGCCGGAAGCGGCGAAGAGCCGGATGGTCCTCCAACGCCACGGCCTTGCCCAGGTTCTCCAATTCCTGCGCCAGGGCCGCCCGGTCCGCCCGGGCATAGGGGCCCAGGGCCCGCTTCTTCTCCCGGCCCAGGGGGCTCAGAGGCAAAAGCCGGTCCAGCACGAAATCCAGGCCGATATCCAGTTGCTGCTTTGCTGTCAGTTCCATTGGCTTTCTTCAAAAACGTTCACCACCGGCACGTTGACCCTGCTCTCCACCAGCCGTTGGAAGGCGGCGGGGTCGTAGGGCGCGCCGTAGGCGGAAAAGGGATTTACGGTGACGGCGATCAGTTTGTTTTGCCGCCTGACCCGGAAGGCGACGCCTCGGGTTCGGAGCTTTTCGTAGCTCTCCCGGGAGAGCAGCAGCCGGGTGCCGTCCTCCACGTTCACTTCGCGGGGGATGGCTTTGCGCCGCAAAAGCTGGGACGCCATGGCGTCGGTGAAGGCCCCGGACACATACAGGGCCTCCCCCTGCCCCTCCAGGGCGGCGGGCAAATCGTCATACAGGTCGCCCCGGGCGAAGCGGCGGCCCGCCATGTGGGGCCAGGGCCCGCTCTCGGGCAGGGTCAGCAGTTCCGCCACGAAGGCCGTGTCCGCCGCGGTCTTCTCCATGTCCGGACCGTAGCTGGCCCCGGTGGAGAGGATCACCGCCTCCGCCGCCTCAGGGGCGCACAGGCTCCGGCGGAACAGCGCGCCGTCGATCAGCACCTTCTCTGCGCCAAAGATTTTCAGCTTCTCCGTCAGGGACACGATCTGCTCGGTCATGGAGGGACCCGCCAACTCCACGAAGCCGTCGGACAGGGCCCGAAGGATCGCCACCTCACCCAGAGGGGTGTGGATGCCGGTCATGTCCAGGATCTCCGCCGTCGCGTCGCACTTGGGGAGGAGCCCCCGGGCCGTAGCGAACAAAGTGCCCCCCGTCAGGTAGATGGGGGGCTTGTTGGTGCCGGTGATAAGATCCTCCCGCTCCCCGTCCCGGCCGATGGAGGTCAAGGCAAGGGAAACGCCCCGGGCCCCAGCGCCCTGAATGAGGGCGTTGAGCGCGGTGGTCTTCCCCGCGTTCTTGCACATCCCCGCAAGGCACAGGGTGGTATAGGGAGCGATGAGGTCAAAGAGCATGGGTTATTTCCACAAATTTTCCGGATACAATCCCGCGGCCTTCATCTCCCGGATGCTCTGCTGGAGGGCGGGCATGTCCTGCTTGTAGGTGACGCCGTGCCACTTGGCGGCGCAATGGAGCACCTTCACGCTGGCCTTGCCTTCGACGATCAGGTCGTTGGTGAGCCGGGGCACCAGGTATTCGCACTTTAAGGGGTTCTTGGGCAGGTTCTCGTCCAGGAACGCGGGGAAGCGCTTCTCCGCCTCCTCCAGAAAGTCGGGCATGTAGCCCCAGAAGTTCATGGAAACGGTGTCGTCGGGATCGAGGGCGGTGTAGGTCTGACCCTCGTCCTCGGTGAAGGCGATGCCGCCGTCCCGCTTCTCGATGCGCAGGCGCTCGGCGATGGAGGTCAGATTGTCGTTCTCGTCCACCACGCACACGCCCCGGGCCACGTGGCCGTTGTCGGTGACGGTGTTCTTGAGAAGATAACCCACCATGGCATACTCGCCCTTTCCGTGGGGCTCCTTCAGATAATCATAGATGGTCTTGTAGGCTTCCCGGCCGTAGAAGTCGTCGGCGTTGATGACGGCGAAGGGGGCGTCGCCGATCAGATCCTTGGCGGCCAGCACGGCGTGGGTGGTGCCCCAGGGCTTCACCCGGCCCTCGGGGATGGTGTAGCCTTCCGGCAGGGCGTTCATGTCCTGGAAGGCGTATTCAAGCTCCATAAACGGGCGGACGCGGCTGCCGATGACCTCCTCGAAGTCCTCGGCCATCTCCCGCTTGATGATGCACACAGCCTTCTCGAAGCCGGCCCGCTTGGCGTCGAAGAGGGAGAAGTCCATGATCACGTGGCCCTCCTTGTCCACCGGGTCCATCTGCTTCAAGCCGCCGTACCGGCTGCCCATGCCGGCTGCCATGATGACGAGAATGGGTTTCTTCATTTCCAATACCTCCAAATCGTTTTTATGTGATGTGTTTGATCCCGTTTTTACAGTTCTCGGGGACCGCCCCCGATGCTGGCCACATAGAAGGCGCAGGGGTAGCCGATGGCCGCTTCATACGCGGTGCCGACCTTCTCCATGACGGCGTCCACAGCGTCCCTGTTCACGATGGCCACGGCGCAGCCGCCGAAGCCGGCCCCGGTCATGCGGGCCCCCAGTACGCCCTCGCAGGCGCGGGCCTCGTTCACCAGGGTGTCGAGCTCCCGGCAGGACACGGCGTACAGGTCCCGCAGGGAATCGTGGGAAGCGTCCATGAGCCGTCCGAAGGAGACCAGATCGCCCTGCCGCAGCTTCCTGCACGCCTCCACGGTGCGGGCGCACTCATAGACCACGTGCTCCGCCCGAGCCCGCTCCGTCTCGTTTTCGATCAGGTGCTTGTTGGCTTCGAAGGTGCGCAGGTCCACCGAGGCCAGGTCCTTCACGGGCAGCTTCTTCTGCAGGGCCTTCAGGGCGCTTTCACACTCGGCCCGGCGCTCGTTGTACTTGGAGTCCGCCAGGGTGCGGCGCTTGCAGGTGTTCATGATGAGGATCACGTTGTCGTGGAGCTCTACGGGCACGTACTCGTAGCTCAGGGTGCCGGTGTTCAGGAACACGGCGGCATCCTCCCGGCCGCAGGCGATGCTGAACTGGTCCATGATGCCGCTGTTCAGGCCGATGAACCCGTTCTCCGCCCGCTGGCCCAGCAAAGCCAGCTCCACGTTGGTGAGATCGAGATCGTAGCAGGCACGGAACGCCGCCCCGGCTACCACCTCCAGGGAAGCGGAGGAGGACAGGCCCGAGCCGTTGGGGATGTTGCCGTAGATCAGCAGCTCGAAGCCGGAATTGAGCACGATCCCCCGCTCCCGCAGGGCGAAGAGCATGCCCAGCACGTAGTTGGTCCATTGATTCCGCTCGTGGAAACGGACGGAGGACAGCGTCCCCTCCAGCACCCCCGCCTGGGGAAAGTTCAGCGAATAGAACCGCAGCCGGTCGTCCGTCCGGCGGCGAAGCAGCCCCCAGGTGCCCATGGTCAGGGCGCAGGGCAGCACGTGGCCGCCGTTGTAGTCCACGTGCTCGCCGATCAGATTCACCCGGCCGCCGGCGAAGAATACGCGGGGCTCGGTTCCCGGACCGAAGGCCTCGTAGAAGGATGAGATCAATTCCCCTTTGGTCATGCTTCCGCTCCTTTGATATAGTACAGCTCTGAGCCGAAATCGCCCAGCATCCGAATGTCCTTGTTATATCCCGTGCCGATGAACCGGGTGTTGAGGGGTACGCCCTCGCTGAGAGCCCGGCCCGTGGCGGTGAACTTCTCCTCCCCGTCGGGGAGCATGAAGAACCTGTCGATGGTGCGGATGATGAATCCGCCCTTCTTTACGCTGACGGGTGCTACGTGCTTGAGGAGGCTCGCCAGCGGCCCCACCCGGACGCCCTTCGTCATGCGCTCCACAGCATAGGTCCTGTCGGGGTCCAGGCCCGGCACCCGCAGCACGTCCGCCGGTGCGGCGGCCTCGTTGTCCATGAGGAAGCGGGCGGCCACGGCCTCCTTCTCCCCCAGGGCCACCCAGGTCTCCATGCCGTTCTGGCGGCCGAGGCGGGCGAAGCGGCCGAACTGGAAGGTCCGGCGATGGGCCTTGTAGAATTCCATATCCTTCCTGGCTTCCTTCTTCTCGGCGTAGGTCAGGGTGCCGAGGTCCATCTCCCAGCCCAGCGCTCCGAAGGCGGAGGTGTGGAAGCGGGTGGAAAGAGGCGTTTCCCGCAGGGTCTGCTGATGGGGCGCTTCCGAAATATGGGCTCCCATGGTCGATACGGGATAGAGGTAGGAAAGCCCGCCCTGGATCTTCACCCGTTCGATGGCGTCCGTGTCGTCGCTGGCCCAGATCTGCTGGGAGTAGCACAGCATCCCGAGGTCGAACCGGTTGCCGCCGGAGGAGCAGCTTTCAAAGAGGATGTGGGGCCTGGGATAGAAGATGCGGCCCAGCACGTCGTAAAGCCCCTTGATGTACTCGTGGCAGAAGGCCCCGTTTTCGCAGAAGGGGGAATACATGTCGCTCATGTGGCGGTTCATGTCCCACTTCACGTAGGCGATGGGACAGCTGTCCAGGATACGGCCCACGTTCTCCACGATATAGTCCCGCACCGCCGGGTTCACCAGATCCAGCAAAAGCTGGTTCCGCCCGTAGGATGGCTTCCTGTTGGGCAGCTTCACCGCCCAGTCCGGGTGGGCCCGATAGAGGTCGCTGTCCTCGTTGACGCTCTCCGGCTCCACCCAGAGGCCGAAGCTCATGCCCAGCTTGTTGATCTTCGCGCACAGGCCCTCCAGTCCGTGGGGCAGCTTCTTTCTGTCCACGGTGTAATCGCCCAGGCCCGCCTTGTCGTTGTTCCGGCCCTGAAACCAGCCGTCGTCCAGGACGAACAGCTCAGCGCCCGCCTTCTTCGCCCGCTTGGCCAGGGAGAGGAGCTTCCTCTCCCGAAAGGAAAAAAAACAGGCTTCCCAATCGTTGCAGAGCACCGGCCGTTCCTTTCCCTTCCAATCGCCCCGGATCACATGATCGTTGATGAAGTCGTGAAAATGGGCGGACAGGCCGTTGAAGCCGCCGTCGGAATAGGTCATGACTCCCTCCGGCGTCTCGAAAGCTGCGCCGGGGGCCAGGGTGTATCGGAAGCACCGGGGACTGACACCGGCCATGACGCGCACAAGGCCGTTCTCCGCCTTCTCCACGGCGGTGTAGTGGTTGCCGCTGTAGAGGAGGTTGAACCCCCAGCAGCGCCCCTGCTCCTCCGAGCAGTGCGCCTCGCTGAGCAGCACGCCCGGATTGTGCTTGTGGCCGGAGGCGCCGGTGCTGCCCTCGTTCACGTAGATGCCGGACATGACGGGCCGATCGTGGCGGCGGGCCTCCCGGATCCAGCCGCCGTCGAAGGTGGTAAAGGTGAGCTCCGCCGCCGGGACCATATCCAGCATATAGCTCATGAGCTTGTCGATGACCACGGGCGCTTCCCCTTCGTTCTTCAGCACCGCCCGCCGGGTGATCACGTCAGCGTGGGGATAGACCGTGTAGATCAGGTCCAGCGTCACGGGCGCCTCCTTCTCCTTCAGATGGAGGATCAGCGTCTCGGCGTCGTCGCCGTAGGCCATGGGCAGGGTCATCATGGGCAGGGGACCCGCCTTCGTTTCATGGGAGACGCAGATAAAGTCGTTGGTGAAAGTGCCGTCAGGGAGGGTCAGCTCCGCGGGCGGGTTCCGAAAGTCGCCCTTGCCCACGCCGCTCCACTCCAGCGCCAGATCGTCCAGGCAGTAGGTGTCGCTGCTCTCGTCGTACATAATGGACGAGCCCCGGGCGATGGTGGCTTTGGCGGCCAGCGCCGCACCGTCAGGCAGGGGCACGGGGCCGCCGTAGTGGAGGTGTTCGAGATGACCGAACGGGGTCACCCGGAACAGGTAGGCCGTATGGGCCGTAGCCAGGCGGAAAACTTTGTCGTTGCACTCGATCATGGTCTCTCTCCTTATGTCAAATACTGAGGTACTTGAAACCTATTTTTCCTCGATCAGCACCGCTTCCCAGGGCTGAAGCTCGCAGTCCAGCTCCTTCGTGCCGTGGGTGGACAAAACGGGATAGCCCACCAGGGGGAGTTTTGCTGGCTTGGGCGACCAGTTCACGGCCACGATGACGCGCTCGTCCCCCAGCCAGCGCTCGATCTTGATCCAGTCCTTTTCCCGGCTGATGAGGCGGAAGCGGCCCTGCTTCAGCACGTCGCTGCCGTTCCTGTACGCCAGGAGGGTGCGGAACCAGTTCAGCACGGAGTCGGGGTCCTGCTCCTCGGTCTCGGCGTTGATTTGTACGTGGTTGCCGTTGACCTTGATCCAGGGGGTGCCGCTGGTGAAGCCGCCCTGGGGACCCGGGGTCCACTGCATGGGCGTGCGGGCGTTGTCCCGGCTGGCTTTCTTCATGCGCTCGAAGATCCGCCTGTCGTTGAGGCCCAGCTTTTTCAGGGTGGGGACCATGTTCTTCGATTCCACGTCCTGGATGTCCGCCATGGAGGTGAAGTCGAAGTTGGTCATGCCCAGCTCCTCCCCCTGATAGACGAAGGGCGTGCCCCGCAGGGTGAGCAGCAGCGTCAGCATGGCCTTGGCCGCCGCCGGGCTGTCGTCCCCGAAGCGGGACACGGACCGAGGCTGATCGTGGTTCTCGAAATAGAGGGCGTTCCAGGGGAGCTTCTTCTGCCACTTGATGAGGCTTCTAAAGAGCCGCTGGGTCTTGAACTTTCGCGGCAGCCACTTGACCAGGAAGCAATCCGCGTTCATATGCTCGAAGGAGAACACCATGTCGAGCTCGCCCCGGTTGGGGTCCGTCAGCTCCCTGGCCTTTTTGGTGGACACCAGCACGGTCTCGCCCACGGTGAAGCAATCGTATTTAGAGAGCACCTCCCGCCGGAACCGCTGCAGCAGGGTATGGCAGCCGGGGCGGCCGATGTAGTATTCGCTGCCCACCAGGGCGCCCTTGGGG